>NZ_JADBTF010000088.1:0-35066 GCF_020246295.1 Microcystis sp. M090S1
AAGCCACTCTTAATCGTGTCTTGGAACGAAATAGAGGCTTTTAAAGACTGCGTACATGGAGAATTAAAACAAGAATTACCCTCGAAAAGCCTATTTTTCCACTAAGTATTTATGCTCATTGCAAAGGTGAGATGCTCCCCTCACAAATCACAAAACGTTTAGGAGAGAGAGACTTATAAGGTTTCAGGCTGGGAATAGATTGACGCACGATTTATCTATTTGAAAAGATTGGTTACAATTTTGTAAATCTCTCGTTAGAAGTATAGCTAGTCTCTTAATACTCCATTGCTCAGTTATTATCAATTACAAGTCAGCATCAAATCAGGTTATGCCGTCATAATCCCAATCGATCGCCCAGTAGTCAATCAAGGCAGCAAGGTTATCCTTAATCGCCTTCCTTAGTTCGGCTTTTTAGTGAGCTTGTCAAAACCTGTACTTGATGCTTATCAATATTGTCATTAAACAGAGTATCGGTACATTCAGAACGTAAAGCTTTCCATAATGTTGCTTCTTCATAGTGTTCAATCTCTTTTGGAATATAATCTAGGAGAGTTTTAGAGCAAACTACTATTAAACGTTTTTTAACTCTTGAAAATGCAACGTTTGAGCGATTTAAACTAAGAATGAACTCCACATTCTTGCCAATTGCTGATGAATTACTTGCTGTTGCAGAAACGATCACATTGTCACGCTCACCACCCTGCACTTTCTCGACTGTATCAATTACATCTACAGCATTTCCATAATAATTTGCTAATTGTGTTTTTAGTAGCGATCTTTGAGCGCGATGGGGTGTAATAATTGCAGTAGAACCATCAGGAATTTTTCCTCCTGCATCAAGAATATTTTTGATTATTTTCACTTCAATTTGATTGCTACGTTTTGATTCACGTTCATCATGAACAACAAGATAAAGACCTCCATTTCCCTGTAAAAGTTTTTCCCAAGTTCCCGTAATTTCATCTTGTTCTATATTTTCATCTCCTGGTTTTCCTTGTAATTTAATGTTATCTTTGTGATAAAGACGTGCAATAAGTTCACGAATTTCATGGGGTAAACGATGAGTATAATCTAAAGCTGAACGTAATATTGCTTCATCAGATATTTCAATATCTAAGTTTTCTTTAAGATTTTGAATAGCTTGATAAGCACTGACATAGGGTTGATAAAGTAAAACAGGAGGACGATCTTCATTTTCCCAATCATGAGTAATAATAGGAGCGAGTTGTCTGTGATCTCCTGCCAACATAATTTCACCATCATCTTTAACTAATGTAGCTAAAGCCAGAAAGTGAGGAAATACCATCATACTTGCTTCATCGACTATTAAAGTAGTTGTTTTAAAACCTTGAGGATAATATTGAGGAAAAGTTTTTGCCTGTTGCAGTGTATTTAACATCTTTAAAATTGCGCCCGTTGTTCCACCAATAACTGCTATACAGTTATATATAGTTATTTTTTTAGCTGTTTTCTTACCTCGTAAATTATTAATTTTTTCAAAGCAAGATTTTGCGGAAAAATCAGTGATATTTCCGCCTGTTCTCTTAATTTCTTTAGAATGCACTTTACTCAACTTAATTGGTGGAACAGAAAGTTGATAATCATTGGCGTGTTCTTGCAAAGTTGGCAACAATTTATCTAAACGTAAGAGTAAATTATCTACAGCAGTATGCGTATGAGCCGCAATCAGAACAATATCGCCAACATTGCGACGCGCCAAGATTCTTAGAAAAGTAGCGATCGCAGTTGTTTCTGTTTTCCCAGTTCCCGGTGGTCCTTGTAAAAGTTGAATTCTTGTATTCAATCCCTTAATAATTACTTCAAGTTGCTTTTCATCCAGTTTTTGATTGTTTGATAACGGTAAAGTATCAAGTAGATTACGGTATTGTTCTAAATCATTCTCCGAAATAGGAGTTTGTGGGGGGATTTGAGGATTTTGCGGATTTAACCACTGACAAACATGATTTCCTCGACTTTTTTGTAGTTTATCATCAACTTTTCCAGCAACAAAATCCGATGGACTTTCATCTAAAGTCGCGTTTTGAAAAACTTGTGTTACGCCGTTATAAGATTTACTGTAAAGTTGATAGAGTTGTGACTTACCAGGAATAACAGAAAGCTCTATCTGCTCAGTATCCCAGTCAATTTTTTCTACAACACAGGTACTTCCACCAGCAAAAAGTTGTCTGATTGTTTGACCTTGATGTGGATTTTCGGAACTAGGACTAAGCCTAACAAAATAATCTACATCAATGGTGCAGTTAGCTTGTAAAACTTTAGCCGTAATATTATATCCATCAAGATTAATTTCTGCTGTTAGTCTATTATCACCCTGTAACCTTACATTTTTTACAGGTATTGTTCTCCCTAAAGAAACACGGTAGATAGGTGGTATTAAATGATTAGCAATCCAATCTGTTACCTTAACGTGCTGATCCAAACGAAGAAAATCAATAGCTGCCTGGGCAGCATCATCCACACCTAAACTAAAATCGGGTAAATCAGCAATAGTCAAAGATTCTTTAATTATTTCTGCATTCTTAAATCTAATTCCTTCTTCAATCCATCTGATAGCATGAGTACGAGCGCGAAAATACTCTTTTAAATAACTCAGTTTTTTTGCTTCATTGTAACGTTCAATGGAGCTTTTTAACTTGGGGGGAAGTGTTGGCTCATTAGGGTCAGGAAGTGTTCGCCATAAGGCACGCCAATAAGCTGCACTTAGAGAATTAAAGTATCTTAGTCTAACTTCAAACTGATGTTTACGGGTATTTTGAGAATTTGATACTGCCCATTGATTATTCTCATCAATTTCTAAGTTTGTCTTAAAATCAAAAACATCTTGAGAAAAAACTTGATCTAAACTAACAACTTTACCACTAATTTTTCGTTGCCAATGATAACGCCTTCCAAACCACTTTAGAGAACTTACAACGGCTAAATCTCTACCTGTCCATCCTAAAGCATAATGGCGATCTACTTCATCGGAAAGACAAGAGTAAATAAGTTGTTCTAAACTTTCCCGACAACCCAACAATTCTCGTAAATGACTTAATAATTGAGAACTAACACGAGAACAACCCTCAACTAATTGAGTCATTTCTTGACGTGACCAAACATAAAAATGAATGGGGGCTTGTTCTGTTTCCGCAACCGAGTCGATTGCATCCACTAATTCTAATAAAAATCCTTGAATTAGCTGTTTTTCAGCACCATTATCTTCTTTGTAATCTCCTGTCCATGCTGATCTTTGAAAATCAATTACATCTTTTCCCTCAAGTTCTTTTTCTTTAAAAATAGGTTTATTATTTTCATCAATTCCTTCTTCTAAATATTCTTTAATGTTAGGATCTGTTCGCAATTTACCATCTGCATTTTGCTCAAATTTTGGGTCTAATTTTCCCTCACTTTTAGTAACATGAGCAGCCAGCGCACCTATTCTATTTTCTACATAATCATATTCAACAGAAAGATAGACACGAATGAGTCTTTCTCCATTAATTTTATGTTCAGGAAGTTGACTGTTACCTGAATATTTTGGCAGTTGTTGCACTTCATAGGTTCCTGGATCTAAGTCTCCATCAGGAAGAGTACGCCTACGAGTTTTTGCCTTTAATTTAAGCAGTTCTAGATTCTCTGTAAAACTTATATCTTGTTGAAGTTGAATAGCTTGATTTCCTGCTAAGTCAATCTCGGCTAAATCATCAAGATTTTGAATACCTACTTTATTCAATGATTTAACAACTGATGAATCTATTGCCAGTAATTCTAAACGTCTTTGCCTTGCACTTTCAGCTAAACAATGAACACTCAATGTACAGTCACTACATTTTTGGTCTAATTGATAATCTAAATTAGTTAAATCAGTTTCAACAATACGCTTTAGCACACCATCAGAAGCTATTAAACGATTAATATCAGCTTCTATTGTATCTAAATTTAAGGCTTCTGATTTAATAATATCCTGACTTTTATTTGTATTTTCATCAATACGAACTACAACACATTCAATATTTTTAGGCTTTAAATTTATTCCATTGATAGTGATTGGATTATCGTTTATCAGTTGACATACAAGCATTCGATATAAAGCAACTTGTACTCGATGATAAGTTCTATCTTTTCGAGACGCTTTACACTCAACTAATCGCAGTTTAGGTTGTTCATTTTCCCAAAAAACAATTACAAAATCAATTTGCCCACTAATCTCAAATTCTCCCAGTTTTCCATTGATACCAATTTCTCGTCCATAAGCTTTTTGTCCGACTGACAAATTTGTTAACTTTTCAACAAAGTCATTCCACTTAGTTGATTTGTCTTTCTCAGAATTCTGCTCTCTTTGGATTAAATCTACTAATCCTTCTTTTTTAAGTGATTTCTCCCATTTATCCTCTCTTTTTCGACCTTCTACTTCTAAAACCGGGTCTAAAGAGGTTGAAAAAATCAACTCAGAAAAAGGAATATCTTTTTTGGCAAGTTCATAATCTTTGTACTTTAACTTGAAACGGCGATCGCATGATTGATAACGAATATATTCAGCAATGTCAGTAGCTCTAACCAATGGCATTGTCATTTGAGCTTCTTGGTTCTCCGTATTTTCGTCGGGCATATTCGTAGATTTCTCGAATGTTTGTATTATAATTCACTAAAATTTGTCATTTTACAACACTTTAGAGGAGATATTTTCTCTATTTCCCCGTCCTCCTTCTTTTTTACCTGATAAATATCCCACCGCAATTGCAGATTCAGCCAGAAATCGGGTGAGTTGCCGAAGAACTTTGCCAGACGGAGTGCCGTGCTGGGGGTAATGCCTCGTCGGGCATTGACTAGCTCGTTGACTCGCTGGTAAGGAACGTGAAGTCTTAAAGCCAGCTCTCGCTGTGTCAGGTTCATCGGTTCCAGAAAATCATAAAGGAGAACTTCTCCTGGATGGCTGGGGGCGCGATGGGTTGGTACTCGGATCATCTTTCACCTCAATGGTAGTCCACTATCTCTACTTGAGAAGGTCCGCTTTCTGTCCAAACGAAACAGATGCGGTACTGGTCGTTGATTCGGATGCTGTACTGCCCCTTCCTATCTCCTCGGAGTGCCTCCAACTTATTCCCTGGTGGAATTCGGAGATCGTCAAGGGAGACCACAGAGTCAAGCTGGTCGAGCTTGCGTCGCGCCACTGCCCACGCCGTTTTTGGACAGGTGCGCCGAGCTGCTCTCGTATCCACACCGTTGAAGATATCCTCTGTCCCATTGACTCCAAATGAAACGATCATAGCTTCATGGTATCACGGCTATCATGCTATGCAAAGCAGAAGAGGAATAACTTAGCTAAATCTGGCTTGTGGCTAACGTCACCTCAATGCTGAGATATGCCACTGTGATCGCCATCGCTGTAGGGTGCGTTCCCCAAAATCGATCGCTGGATCAGTAGGAGCCACATTAGGGAACCCACCATGCACATTAATTGAATCTGTGAGTCTAAGTGCGAGCGCACCTAAAAATGAGCAGCAATTCCAAATTTAAGGTTTCATGACATAAAAATCCTTATGACAATTTGTAACCCCTAAATCAGGTTTTTATGTCAAACTATTTTGAAAGCCTTGCTAGAAACCAGCTTTAGGGATAAGTATAATTACTCACTTGCATCAATGAGATGCTCCCGATAATTTTAACTGCTGGGGGACGACTTTTCTGCACGGTCATCACCAGAAAAAATTCCTCGCTACCCGTGGCTAAAATGCGCTCACCTGTATTAGTTTTCTCGACTCTTAAAGTCACGGGAGTGATAAAATTTCCCTGCATATTTGCCCCATTTTGAGTGATAATAAAACTACCTAGCAAAAGGAGATATTTTCATAGTAAACAAGCGAGGGGAAATATAAGGTATTCTAGGAAGAATAATTTCCAAATAAATTGGTAAAATCGGCTTATTTCGCTTTTATCTTCTAAATTTACCCCGCGACTACGCCACCAAAGAAGAAGAAGTAGGAGCAGATGGGCGACAATGGCCAGAGGAGAATTAATTCCCGTTATCCCCAAGAGACCGACGGCAATCATCCCTGCATAACATAGAGAAATTGTCAATAGGGAAATTGTTAAGATTTTTTCTGGGCCGAGCAGGAGGGTAAAAGTGGTAATTTGGTAAATGCGATCGCCTTCTAGGTCAGGAACATCTTTAAAAATAGCGATCGCAACGGTGAAAACGAGAACAAAAGCTGTTAAAACCCAGACCGAGGCATAGATAGACTGATTTTGATTAATAACTGTGTTGTAGTGGCGAAAAAGACCTAAATTGACGATGACACCCCGGACGGTAAAAATACAGAGGGCTGCCCAGAGGGGAAAGCGTTTTAAACGCACTGGTGGCAAGGAATAGGCAGTACCGATGAGTAAACTAATCCCCACGGTGATTAACAGCCAAAAACCACCGATAAAAGCCAGTATAATTGCTAAAATACCAGTAAAACCCACGATTAACCCTCCTGTTAACCGAGAAAATTCGCCCTTGGCGAGGGGAAGCTGGGGTTTATTGATTTTATCGATGTCGATGTCTTCCAACTGATTTAAACCGACGATATAGACATTACCAGCAAGACAAGCGACCCAAGTGAGCAATAAAACCGACCAATGGCTAAAAAAATCGCTAATATTGCCTAAAGCAATCAAATACAGACTTAAAACACTTAAAGAAGTGCCGATAATCGTATGGGGACGGGAAAATTTCCAGAGACTCCCTAACCGGTCGAGAAAGTTAGGCCGGGGATGGTTAACTGGAAGAAAAGGAGCTTGATTCATAAAAAAAAAATCAATCCTAGGGCAAGTAATCTGTTAAAATAATAATCCAGACTCAAACCCTGTGGAGAGGTGGCAGAGTGGTTGAATGCGGCAGACTCGAAATCTGCTTTAGGGTCACACCTAACGTGGGTTCAAATCCCACCCTCTCCGTTGAACTGATAATTTAGTGCTGTCGTTCTCGGCCATAATTTTTGGTCAACTGTCTTAAGAGATATAGCGTTGTCCTGGGTGGTTTGCGACTACTTAACTAAATTTAGACAACAAAAATCGACCCTGATTGTTAAGAGCAAAAGCTTTTCCACTCTCCCCCACTTCTTTACTTTTTCATTGCCAGGGTCAAACCATCACCAATAGGAATAATACTGATATTTACCCGTTGATCCTGCTGAATTTTGGCATTAAGTGAACGGATAATTTTGGTGCGATTATCGGTGCTATCGGCCGCCGCTACTCGTCCCGACCAAAAAACATTATCGATGGCGATAATTCCGCCGCTTCTGACCAATTGTAACGCCCGTTCGTAGTAGAGATCATAATTACTTTTATCGGCATCGATAAAGACAAAATCAAAACTATTACTTTCTCCCCCGGCGATTAATTGATCTAAAGTCTCCAGGGCCGGGGCAATTCTTAAATCGATTTTATCGGCGACACCGGCCTGCTGCCAATAACGGCGGGCTATACTGGTATATTCTTCCCTTAGATCACAGGCGATCAGCTTGCCTTCTGGGGGTAAAGCTAAGGCTACCACTAGAGAACTATAACCGGTAAAAACCCCTATTTCTAGGGTTTTTTTCGCCCCGATCGCCTGTACCAAAAAAGCCATAAACTGACCTTGTTCGGGGGCAATCTGCATGACTGCCAGGGGTTGAGAGGCAGTTTCTTGACGTAATTGAGCTAAAATAGGAGGTTCTCGCAGACAGATAGATTGATAATAGGAATAAAATTGTCGATCGAGTCCAAGAGTTTGATTAGCCATAAAAAAATTGCTAAAGGATAGAGTTATCGAGTAAAATTCTGGGTAATCTGAAGCTAGAGAGAGCGTATTGGTTGACCAAAAAGGAAGACTTGGCAGGAAGCAAATCATGATGAAACCCGACTCGGATCATCTCTTTAACGAGGATCTCGAACAGCTGTTAGAGAGTTTAGAAGACAAAGACGCCGACGGTGACGAGGCTCTAGAGGAACTTTTTGGCGATAGTATCAATTGGGAAGAATCCGCCACTAATGATCTTTATTCTACCCCCGGACCGGCTCCCAAGTTAGAACCGGAAGATGGGGATGATCTCGAATCTCTGCTGCTAGAAAATGCGGTGGTCCTGGACTCAGAAGCAATTATAGCCATCGGCAACCCCAATTTTTACGACAGCCTCGAAGACTTAGAAGCTTTTCTGGAAAAACCCACGCCACCGGCGCAACCGCCACTACCAGACATCTTTGAATCCCTAGAGGCCTTCCTCTGGGAATCCCCAGCAGTGGACCCGGTGGCTGCGGTGGAACCTCTGATAGGGTTAGAATCACTGGAAATTGCCCCAGAAAGCCTCCTAGAGGATGAATTCAAGGATTTAGAAAAACTCCTCGAAGAAACCAATCAGGTGATGGCAGCAAATCCGGCGGCCAGTGTCAGTCCGCCAGTCGGGTCAAAAAACCTGCGTCCCCTTGTCAGTAAAGCTTTTGAACAGACGATGCGGGTGCCGATCAAACAATTGGATAACCTCAGCAATCTGATCGGGGAACTGGTGGTTAAACGCAATCGCCTTGAAGAGGAACAGGATCGCCTGCGTCTCTTTTTAGATAATTTGCTAACCTGCGTCCAACATCTGGGTGATGTGGGCAGTCGGATGCAGGATCTCTATGAAAGAAGCCTCCTAGAAGGGGCTTTACTGGCTAGTCGCAATTCCGGTGGTGCCATCGGTTACGGTAGAGTTCAGGGAGAAAATCAGGGGGATTCGGCCATGGCTGGCGAACTAGATGCCCTAGAGATCGACCGTTTTACCGATTTCCATTTATTATCCCAAGAGATGATCGAATTGATCGTACGAGTGCGAGAATCGGCCTCTGATCTTCAATTTGTCGTCGATGAAACCGATCAGGTGACGCGCAGTCTGCGACAGGCCACCACCCAACTACAGGAAGGGATGACCAAATCGCGCATGGTTCCCTTTAGTCAAGCCGCCGATCGCCTACCCCGGGCAATTCGCGATATTTCCCTGAAACTCGATAAACAAGCCAAATTAAAAGTGGAAGGGGGTGATGTTCTCATCGATAAGATGATCCTCGAACATCTCAATAGTCCCATGACCCATCTGGTCAACAATGCGATCACCCACGGCATTGAATCACCCCAAGAACGTATGGCCAAAGGGAAACCTGCCCTCGGGACCATCTCTGTCCGGGCATTCCTACAGGGGAATCAAACCGTGATCACCGTTGGTGATGATGGGGCCGGTATTGATGCTGATCAGGTGAAACGCAAGGCGCTCGAAAAAGGCCTGATCGGCGATCAGGAAGCTGAACACCTCAGTCCCCAAGAAGTCTATGAACTCCTCTTTCACCCCGGTTTTAGTACCAAAGATCAGGCCGATGATTTTGCTGGTCGTGGGGTGGGTTTAGATGTGGTGCGGACCAGTTTAATCGATGTGCGCGGGACCGTTACTATTGACTCGGTACTGGGCAAAGGAAGCACTTTTACCATCCGTTTACCCCTAACCCTGAGTATCTGTAAGGCCCTCTGTTGTGTTAGTAATCATGCGCGCATCGGGTTCTCCATGGACGGAGTGGAAGATATGAAGGATTTCCGGTCCAGCGATATCCAAATCGATCGGGAGGGACGGCGCTGCGTTGTCTGGCAAAATACTTTACTACCCTTCCAACCCTTGAGCGAATTGCTTTCCTACAATCGGCAACTAAGTCGCGGTAGTTTTTATACTGGCAAACAGGAGCAAGACTCTTTTTCGATCGTGATCCTGCGCGGTGGTAATAATCTCCTCGCAGTACAGGTGGATCAAGTGATCGGTGAACTGGAAATCGTCATCAAACAGATCGAAGGACCGATTCCGAAAACGGCTGGGATTGCTGGGGCGACGGTTTTGGGCGATGGTACGGTGATGCCGATCGGCGATGTGTTAGAGTTAATCGACATCGCCAGGGGTCGTCTGCGTACCGATAACGGTGGTCTTTGGCGCCAACCTGCCCCCCCCGTAGCGGTGGAAACTAGCCAAAAATCGGGGGCTATGGTTCTGATTGTCGATGATTCGATTACTGTCCGGGGATTGCTCTCTTTAAGCTTTAGTAAAGCCGGTTATCGTGTGGAACAGGCCCGGGATGGTCAAGAAGCTTGGGAAAAATTACGCGGCGGTTTGCCCTGTGATATCGTTTTCTGCGATATCGAGATGCCCCGCATGAATGGCCTAGAATTACTGTATAATTTGCAAAAAGACCCCCGATTAGCGTCGATTCCCGTGGCTTTATTGACTTCCCGAGGAGCGGAACGTCATCGTCAGGTGGCGGCGACATTAGGAGCTAGTGGTTATTTTACCAAGCCCTACACGGAAAGAGATTTACTCTCGGCGGCTGAAAGAATGATTGCGGGGGAAGTGTTACTAGCTAATAGTATTAAAGCGACTCTTAATCAGCCTTTATCCCCCGATGCAACGATTATTGACAGTAATCCCGCTAATTTCTTTGCACAATCGACTCCTCGGGTCTTGATTGTCGATGATTCGGTAACGGCGCGGGAAATGTTAGCGATTTCTTTGGTTAAAGCTGGTTATCGCATTGAAAAGGCCCGAGACGGTTTAGAAGCATGGGAAAAATTACGGGCTGGATTAGCTTGTGATCTGATTCTCTGCGATCTCGAAATGCCTCGCCTGAATGGGTTAGAATTGCTCTCTCGTCTGCAAAAGGATGAACAACTTCAGGGGATACCAGTAGCGATGATTACCTCGCGAGGGTCGCAAAAAATGCAGCATCTCGCCGCTGCTAAAGGGGCAAAAGGTTATTTTGTCAAGCCCTATATTGAGGATGTTTTACTGTCGGCAGCCCGACGTTTAATCGCTGGTGAGGTGTTAATCCAAAAACAAAGTCCCGCGGATTAAGTTCAGTTGGAGTTAAGTTTTATCGAGGAGAATTTCCACTAAGGTTTTTACCGTTGTCTCTAACTGTTCGACGCGCTGCTCTAAACTAAGAGAAGGACCGGGAGGTTTTAAACCATGAATCGCTTGCAAAAATGCCTCCCATCCCTTTGAGCATTTAATATTGTAGGCTTCTTTATAGGCTTTATAGGCATTATTATAGTTACCGTAAAGGGAGATAATATCATCTTTAGTTAAATTTCCTTCAGGCAAAGACTTATGGGCAATATTCAAATTATGCTCGCTTAAACTATTTAAAACTTCTTGCAAGCGGACAGTCAAAGTGGCCGTAATTCCGTAAACTTGGGCGGCATTTTTTAGCTCCTGCTGGTGCAAATCTTCTAGGTTAGCAATTAATTTACTGATTCTAGACATGATTGATTTTACTCCTTAACTGATTTATTTATCTAGCAAAGATTTGTTGATATTTGACTGACCACTCCCCATTTGTGGCCGGTCAGGATCGGAGGGCAA
Source organism: Microcystis sp. M090S1 (assembly GCF_020246295.1). Taxonomy (NCBI): domain Bacteria; kingdom Bacillati; phylum Cyanobacteriota; class Cyanophyceae; order Chroococcales; family Microcystaceae; genus Microcystis; species Microcystis sp. M090S1. The sequence goes on from NZ_JADBTF010000088.1 coordinate 11,397, forward strand.
GTTATTATCTATCGAACCAAAATCTTCCCAGTTATCATCGAGAAATAGAGATTTCACTAAAGTCCATAAAATAGTTAGCTTTCCATATACAGACTTGGTACTACGGACATTATGGGCCGCCACTTTTACTTCCATTTCGATCTGCTTTAATTCAGCAATAACTTTCTCTCTCTCCGCCGTAATTTTGGCTGTTTCTTCAGTTAAATTCCGCATTTCTGAAGTTAAAGAATCTAATTCTTTTTGCAGGTCAACATTAGTGGCAGATATTTCAACAATTTGGTCTTTTAAATGACTGTTATCATCTCGATATTGCTGATTCCATCGTTTATATTGTCCTTGAGAGCTTCTCAGGGACTTAATTACAGCAACAGCTTCTTGTAACTCCCGATTATCTGGATAATTTCTGGCTAGTTTATAGAGAGAATCTACTCGATCGTCGATATCCATTTTTATCTACCTCTTTGCCTAGATAATCTTATGATACCCAAGCTGACCGATAAAATTAACCCGAAGAACCAGCCTTTTGGAAAATCATTAAATGTTGTTGGGGCAAAGTATCGATGATTTCTTCTGGCAGTAAACCGATAGCGGCCATTTCTTTTTCTACCTGTCTGCGGGTCATTTTATGAAGGGCCTTGATGGGAATCAGGGGATTTTCACGACGGTATTCTACTAATACCACCCTACCATCGGGTTTTAAGGATTTGACCAGATTCTCCATCATCTCGCGGGGAGAGGAAAACTCGTGATAAGCATCGACCATTAAAGCTAAATCGATCGCATTTATAGGCAATTTGGGATCGGTTTCTGTGGCGAGAATTGTGGTTATATTCTTCACTTGATTTTCCTCGGCTAAAAAATCAATTGCCCCTAACATTTCCGGTTGCACATCGACAGCGAAAACTTGTTCTACTAAATTCGCCATAGGAAAACTCAAATAACCTGTCCCCGCGCCGATATCTGCCACTAGGTCTGTGGGTTTTAAATGTAGTGCGGTGATCAGATCATCGGGTTTTTCCGTGAAACGGCGACTAGGACGTTCTAACCATAACATTTCTTGGTGTCCCATGACTTTAGCGATTTCCCGTCCTAGATAAAATTTACCGATACCATCGCAACTATGAAGCGATCGAATCTGATAATATTCCTCTTGCGCTAAAACTGAAGCATCGTAGGTAAAATTTAATAATCCGAAACCGCAAAAAACCACTATTAGAAACGAGACAATTAAGAAAAATTTTTGCTTAAACAGCATTGGGATTAAAAACGGTGGGCTAGAAAAAATAAATTCCCCGTCCAGGACAGGGAAAAAATCCGTCTTGATCAACAAAACAATTAATCCAAAAATCCCATTAAAGTTTTGGGATCATCGATTTCATTGGAAGCAACGGGACGATTACCCATGACTGTATAAGTTTCGCTAATGTGCAGATGACTGAGAGCGATCGGACGATTGCCAGAAATCGCTAGAGTGCTACTGATTTCCATACCACTAGAGCCGACAGGACGCAATCCACCGACGGAAGAATAGGTACTAACAATTTTCAGATGGCTAACTTCCACGGGACGGCTCCCGGGTAACATTTCATCTTCCGTGAAGTGAAGATGGCTAGTACCAACAGGACGATTTTCGGGTAAGCGATGTTCAGGTTGATAGAATTTTAAGGCTTTGGAAGCCGATTCAGCGTTGTTTTTCACCGAAAGGGCGACCACTTCTTTATCTTTGGCGGTTTTAGCCGTAGTAGCTTTACCGCGTGAGCTGCTGGTCTTTTCTTCTGTGGTTGCTGGGGTTTGAGTCCCGTTCGTTTCTAGATTTTCCACCGTCATAACCTGATACTCCTTTCCGTTAATAGCTTCGGGGAAACGATAAGATTTAAGTTTAGGGTATTCTCGAAGACTTTTAATCTTTTTTTAAAATCCTCTCTAATATTAAGATACATCTTTCTTTCCCAAAACCCTATAAGTGTTGGTAATTTGATTGATAATTTATTTTGCCTGTTCTCTACACCTAGCCGCTAATGACCGCTTTTCAACTACAAGCACCCTTTCAACCCACTGGGGATCAACCGGCAGCGATCAATAAATTGGTAGATTCCCTGCAAAACCAGCATCGTTTCCAAACCCTCTTAGGGGCAACCGGCACCGGCAAAACCTTCACCATTGCCGCTGTGATCGAGAAAATTGGCAGGCCTACCCTCGTTCTTGCCCATAATAAGACCCTGGCGGCCCAATTATGCAACGAATTGCGGCAATTTTTCCCCAATAACGCCGTGGAATACTTTATCAGCTATTACGACTACTATCAACCGGAGGCTTATATTCCTGTCAGCGATACCTACATCGAAAAGAGTTCTTCAATTAATGATGAGATCGATATGCTGCGCCATTCAGCCACGCGCTCGCTGTTTGAACGCAGGGATGTGATCGTAGTCGCTTCCATTAGTTGTATTTATGGTTTGGGAATGCCCGCGGAATACCTGAAAGCGGCGATTTCCTTAACAGTTGGTCAAGAGTTCGACCAAAGGCAATTATTACGGTCCTTGGTGTCAGTGCAGTACAATCGCAATGATTTAGAGTTAACTCGCGGTCGTTTTCGTCTTAAGGGCGATATTTTGGAAATTGTTCCCGCTTACGAGGATCGGGTTATTAAAATTGATTTTTTTGGCGATGAGATTGAAAGTATTCGTTATCTCGATCCCCTGACGGGGGAAGTTTTGCAAAAATTAGAGCGAATTAGTATTTATCCGGCCCGTCACTTTGTTACCCCGGAGGAGCGTTTAGAGGTGGCTTGTCGGGATATTAAAACCGAGTTAGATAACCGTTTATTGGAGTTAGAAAAAGCGGGCAAATTACTGGAAGCGCAACGTTTAGACCAACGGACTCGTTATGATTTAGAAATGTTGCAGGAAGTGGGTTATTGTAATGGCGTGGAAAATTATTCGCGGCATTTAGCGGGTAGATTAGCGGGGGAACCGCCGGAATGTTTGGTGGATTATTTTCCCCAAGATTGGTTATTAGTTGTGGATGAATCTCATGTTAGTGTGCCGCAAATTCGCGGGATGTATAATGGCGATCAATCACGAAAAAAAGTTTTGATCGATCACGGGTTTCGTTTACCCAGTGCTGCGGATAATCGTCCTTTGAAGTCGGAAGAATTTTGGCAGAAAGTTAATCAATGTATTTTTGTTTCGGCCACTCCGGGAGATTGGGAATTAGAACAGTCAGAAAATCGCATTGTTGAACAAATTATCCGACCGACGGGAGTTTTAGACCCTGAGATTTTTGTGCGACCAACCGAGGGACAAGTAGATGATTTATTAGGGGAAATTAAGGAGCGAGTGCAGTTAAATGAACGGGTTTTGATTACCACTTTAACTAAACGCATGGCGGAAGATTTAACCGAATACTTGCAAGAAAGGGGAATTAAAGTTAGATATCTACATTCAGAAATTCAATCAATTCAACGGATTGAAATTATCCAAGACCTGCGAGAAGGGGTCTTTGACGTGCTGATCGGGGTGAATTTGCTTCGCGAGGGGTTAGACCTGCCGGAAGTGTCTTTAGTGGCGATTTTAGACGCAGATAAGGAAGGATTTTTAAGGGCTACCCGCTCTTTAATTCAAACTATCGGCCGGGCCGCTCGTCATATTCGCGGTCAGGCAATTCTTTACGGAGATAATCTCACCGATAGTATGATTAATGCGATCGAAGAAACCAAGAGACGGCGCGCTATTCAAGAGGAATATAACCAAAAACATGGGATTATTCCGCAACCGATTGTTAAAAGGTCGAGTAATTCAATTTTGGCTTTTCTGGATATTTCCCGTCGCCTAAATTCCCAACAATTAGAGCAGGTTTGTGAGAATATAGAAGAACTTTCTTTGGAACAAATTCCCGAGTTAATTCAACAACTAGAAGCGCAAATGAAAGAAGCGGCGAAAAATCTAGAATTCGAGTCAGCAGCTAAATATCGTGATCGGATTAAGCAATTACGAGATAAGTTATTAAATCATGTTAGATAAACCTATGACTAGATTTATTCATGACCAGTTTGCCAAAGATTATCTCGAAGAATTATTATCTTCTCTGGGAGAGGTAAAATCGGCACGGGTTGTACGAGGAGAAGTACGAGAAATCGATGTCTGGTTTTCACCCCAGATTCTCGATAATAATCCTAGAGAACTGCTGGGATTACTGGGAAAAATGGCGATTAATCCCTGTTTATTTGAACCCTTTCGTAATCCTGTCACCGCTACAGAAATTAGAACTTGTCTGTTAAAACTATTGGAAGTGGAAGGGGAAATTAATCGTCAAGCAAATCGTCAGAAAACGAATCTTAACGATGGGGAAATCCCCCGTCTCTGGATTTTGACTCCCAGTGCTTCCTCGCAACTGTTAGGAGGATTCGGAGCTAAATTAGATGAGGAGAATTGGGGGGAAGGTATCTATTTTTTGGCTCCCTCTTTACGCACGGCAATCACCGTTATCCATCAATTACCCCCAACAGAAGCAACTCTCTGGTTAAGAATTTTAGGCCGGGGAAAAGTACAAGCAAGGGCGATCGATGAGTTAGAATCGTTACCAGAGGACCATCCTTTTCGGGTAAATGCTCTAGAATTATTATTAAACTTGAGAACTTCTTTAACTAACGATCAAGAGCTTGAACAGGAGGACAGAGAGTTAATTATGAGATTATCACCTTTATACACTTCCCGTCTTCAGGAAGAACTGGATGCTGGCCGTCAACAAGGTCTTCAACAGGGTCTTCAACAGGGTCTTCAACAGGGTCTTCAACAAGGTCTTCAACAAGGTCTTCAACAAGGTCTTCAACAAGGTCTTCAACAAGGTCTTCAACAAGGTCTTCAACAAGGTCTTCAACAGGGAGAACGTCTGGTGATAGAAAATTTATTGAAAGCTCGTTTTGGTAGTTTAGACCCAGATTTGTCCCTAATCATCGATCGCATTTTATTATTACCAGTGGAGGAGTTTACCCCTTTAATACTCAATTCATCTCGCACAGAATTAATTGCCCACTTTTCTAATTAAAAGCATAACTCAATCCTTTGATGATACTGGATTTTAAAATTGGCTGATTAACCAGAGCAGGCAATTTTCTGGGCAAATTCGGGGATATGGAGGATCGTTCTGGAACCAGCATCAGCTTTTTTTGCTAATTTGTGGCCAATTAGCGGCAATTTAGCTCTGATGACCTGAGAATAGCTTTTCTAAAGCTTCCTTCAAGGTTGGTTCCATGACAATTTTATTTTGATAAGCAACTGTTACTCTAGCGATTGTCGGGACACTATTTTGGTCTGCCACTAGATACAAAGGTTCTACATAAAGCAGCGATTGTTCAATGGGAATAATTAATAGGTGTCCTTGCAAAACTTTAGAACCGTCCCGATTCCAAAGAGAAATCTGTTGAGAAATATCTGGATCTTGGTTAATTAAAGCCTCAATTTGATTCGGCCCGTACACTAACCTTTGTTTAGGAAATTGATAGAGTAATAACTTACCATACTCTCTATCGTCTGAACGCGCAGCTAACCAAGCGATTAAATTTTGCCGACTAGAGGGAGTATAGGGATGGAGGAGAATAAATTCTTCTTTGTCGGCATCGGGCAGTTTCATGATTAAATAATAGGGTGATACAGCCTGGGGTTCCGTGCCGTAAATTTCTAGGGGAATTTCCCATTGATCCTCCCGATTATAAAATACTTGTGGATCGGTCATGTGATAGGTTAATAATCTTTCTGCTTGGGTACTAAATAAATCTTCGGGATAACGGATATGACTGCGGAGAGTTTTCGGCATTTCTGCTAAAGATTTAAAGAGATGAGGAAAGATTTTACTCCACGTCTGAATGATTGGATCATTTTCATCGGCAACATAGAAATTGACCGTTCCATGATAGGCATCCACTACCACTTTGACCGAATTGCGAATATAGTTAAATTTATCTTTCCCCGGGTCAGAATAGGGATAGCGATTGCTGATAGTATAAGCATCAATAATCCAATGTAATTTACTACTACTATCGCCCACATCTGCCGCTACTAAATAGGGGTTGCGATCATAATTTAAAAAAGGGGCAATAGTTTGCACGCGATTTTGGATATCACGACGCATTAATAAGCGAGTTTCGGGAGTAAAATCTTGGCTAAATAACATTTGCCAATCCCGCAGATAAAGGGCAAATAGCCAACGTCTCCACCCCGTACCCACTAGGATTCCTCCCTTACCATCGTAGGTATTATAGACATTTCCATCCCCGCTAGGAAAATCCAATTCTTCTACGGTGGTGGGAGTCATCACATAATTATTAGTTAATTCCCCGTAGTAAATGCGGGGTTTACCAATGGGAATACTATAATCAATTAATTCGCTAGAGGTTTGTAGGGCCCCTTCGTCTTTATTTGTGCCGATATCTTTGACAAAATAGTAGGGTAAACCCCCGGCAGCCACTAAATTAACCGGGGAAAGAGTGAACCCATAACCGTGGGTATAAACGAGATGTTTATTCACCCAAGTGTTAGCAGAAGTGGGAACCGCACTATAATCTAATTCTCTAGCGGCAATAATTGTCTGTTGTTTTTCAGATATTTGACGTTCTTCGATTTTTTCAGGCAATCCTACTCGTACCCGATAGCGATCGATATCAGCATCGGGGAATTTATAATATAAGCGAATTTGCTGTAATTGTCGGTTAGTTTCTAGCAGTGGTTTGGTGTCCCAAAGACGAATATTATCGATAGTTAGATGGTTTCTCTCTAAAACTTCGGCATTTAATTCGGCCTGTGGATCGAAAACTTGGGCATCAATTCTATCTAAGGAAAAAGCCGCTCTTGTGGATTGAATACTTCTTTCGATATAGGGTCTTTCTCTCACTAATTCATTCGGTTGTACGACAGTTCTTTGCAATAGTCCACTGATAATTGTGCCACTTATCCAAACAATTAAATAGAGAAATACAGGAACTAAGTAGGGGAAAAATACCAACTTTTTCTTAGGATTTTTGTATAACTTGCGACGGTCTTTTTTACCAAATAATGCTTTTTCTCCTAACCATATAGAGGTTATTCCTGCAATAATTCCCAGAATAATTTCAATAAATTGACCAACATGAACATCGATATAACCCGCACCATAAACTACCGCTTCCGGAGAATAAAGTAGCAGGTAACGCTGAATAATATGGTGTAATACTAGCAGCCCCATTAACCCACTCCACAGGGCGTATAAATGACGCAGTTGCGGACGGGAAAACCCCGGAAATGTTCCCAGAGAAAGACTATCGGCCGAAAAAAGATAGGTTAAAATAACAGCAAAAAGAGTATATATTCCCACACCAGTGAGCCATAATTCTAGTAACTGCCACAGGGGTAATTGAAAGATGTAAAAACCTAAATCATTCCCGTATTGAGGATCGTTAATATTGAAAGGAACACCATAAAAATATTTTAAAAAATTCGCCCACTGCCCAGCAATAATAAAAGATAGCATGACAGTGAATACTATAGATATTATTCGCAAAAAATACTCGGTTTTAATTAATAATCCCAAGACTAAAAAAGCGATAATTAACCCTTGCCACAAATTACTGGAAATATCAGTTAATACTTGCCTAATCCAAACTATTTGCAGAGGAGAATTGAGGGAAGAACTAAGGTTAGGGAGATTAAAATCTGGTGTCCAGAGACTGAGGGCTAGTTTACTGTAATACAATAACATTGACCCGATCCAAGCTCCAATTCCCGTTGCGATAATCAAAAGGCCGAGTAAATTAATACTAGGAGATTGAGGACTAAGAGGATAACTATCTTCCCGGGGTTTTTGCCAACGAAAACGCTGGGCTAAACGTAAATTAGTAAAAATAAAGAGTAGAGAAAGAATCGCACTTCCCCAACCTAATCCTAGTTGCCAAGATAATTGTTTCAGGAAAGTGTTTAAATAACCCATCTCGGTAAACCAGAGGCTATTGGCTACCACTAATACCCCCAACTGCCCGATCACAAGGCAGCCGAGAAACAGTAAAATAGGTTTAGCGATCGAGCTTCGGTTATGTCTGATCAGCATGGATAAAGTGATAAAAGAGAGTCTTCTTTCATTCTAGCGATTTTAGTTTCTCCCTGCTGCTTTTTCTTAATTTAAAGATAAACTTAAGAAACTATAGCCGGGTTAGGGCAATAATTTAGCTGAAAGTCAGCAATTTTCCCTAATTTTAGCGAGGATTAGCAGACTGGAGTATTTCTCGAAAAATCCTGCGTCGATAGGAAGGAGATTCATTACTCATATTCCATAAAGTTTCGTAGAAAAAGAAAGAAACACCAAAATTTTGTTGTCTCGATTTTTCCACTTGTTGAGTAATATTAACCATCGGAATCGGACGACCTTTTAAACCAGATAAAATCCCAATAGCCACGGGGATAGATTCTCTAGCTTGCTGTAATTCTGGTTGCGATAATTCCCAGTCAAAGGCGTTCATATCAGTTCGATACACTTGTATTATTAACTCATCAATCAAGTTTTTTTGCTGCCATTTTTGCCAATCTAAAAGATAGGACTCTAGAGAGAAAGTGTAGGGATTAGGAGATAGGGAAATAATTGCTTTAGGTTGCTGCTTTTTAATCGTCTGGGCTAAACTATTCATATAGTCAGTAATTTTATCGGCCCGCCATTGAATCCATGCTTTATCTTGGTAATCTTGCGGTGGTAATTGTCCAGAATGTTCCCTTTGATAGAGTTTAATCGTGGTTTCATCATAGCCAAAATCGGTGGGATAACCAAAATGATCATCAAACTGAATTCCTTCTATATCGTAGTTAGTAATAATCTCGCTGACTAAATCCGTAATAAAGTTTTGTACTTGCGGATGTAAGGGATTTAACCACACCCGTTGATGCACTTTTCCTTCCCACCAAATCACACTTTTATCCTGTCTTTGGGTTAACCAATCGGGATGTCGTTTGGCTAATTCTGAATCCGCAGGAGCCATAAAACCAAATTCAAACCAGGGAATAATTCTTAATTTTTTCCGATGACCTTGGCTAATTATTTCCTCTAAAAAGTCGCGATTTTTTAAAGATTCATGGGGATCGATCGCTCGTCCCGTAACTTTTTCTGCTACCCTAGAAGGATAGAGTGTATAACCCCAATTCCAGACCGTGGGATAAATAGTGTTAAAGTTTAAATCGGCCAACCTATCAAGGGCATCTTTTAGGATTTCCGGTTTAAATAATACCTCACTATCGATATTAGTTAACCAAACTCCACGAATTTCGGGGTTTTCTTGGGTTTGATTGGTCGATTGTGCGGGAAAATTAAAGGTTATCGTCATGATAAAAGCAAAGATAATTAAAAATATTAACCAGCTTATTTTCCCGTATCTTTGACTATAAATCACCAAACTATCGGCGAAATTATTAAAAGTTTTACTGATTTTATTCATAATGGGAAGTGGGGAAGTGGGGAAGTGGGGAGGTGGGGAGGTGGGGAGGTGGGGAGGTGGGGAAATTGAACTACAACCCTAAAACCCCAAAACCCCAACCCCTAAAATCTATCTCCTGCCTGCTGCTGACTGCCTCCTGACTGATAAAATAACTAAATTATCTCTCCAAATTGCGAGGATCTAGGGCATCGCGTAAACCATCACCGAGTAAATTAAAAGCTAAAACGGTGAGAATAATTAACAAAGCAGCTGGCCAAATTAACCAGGGTTGTAGAACAATAATTGAGGCATTGGTAGCCAGAGAAAGCATATTTCCCCAACTAGGATCTGGTTGTTGAATTCCCAAACCAATTAAACTTAAAACCGATTCGGCCACGATAAAACCAGGCACGGCTAACGTAGCAGAAATAATGATATAACTGGCAGTTTGGGGCAGCACATGACGCAGAATAATATAAAGGGGTTTTGCTCCCATAGCTTTAGCGGCCTGAATAAATTCCTGTTCTTTCAGGGATAAAACTTGACCGCGAATTACCCGCGCTAATCCCGACCAACTGATAAAAGAAGTAATCAGGACGATTAATAAAAAGCGTTGGGTGCTGGTTAATCCTGCGGGTAAAACGGCCGCTAGGGCCACGAGTAAATATATGCCGGGGATAGTCATTAAAACTTCCACAAAACGCATTAAAATCGCATCTAACCAACCGCCAAAATAGCCAGAAACGCCACCGACAAATAAACCGATAGGGAAAGAAATTAAAATCCCGACCAAACCGATAAATAAACTAATTCTGCCCCCGAAAATCAAGCGACTAAAACTATCGCGTCCCGATTCGTCAGTTCCCAATATATTGATTCTACCATCGCCGATGACTCCGAACAGATGGAGATCAAAAGGGATACCGGGGAATAAAGTTACTTCCTGCCATTTTGGCGGCAAAGGTAGGCGAATTTGACCGAAATTATAGGTTTCACCCTTAACCAAGAGACGCAGCGGCAAGGGTTTGTTAAAATCTCTCATTAGCTTCCGCTCACCAGTTTCTATATTAATAGCACTTTGAGTGGTGGGATAGACGTGGGGGCCAATCCACTCACCCTTGTTACTTCCCGACTGCGAGCGCCAAAAGATTTGGGTGGGGGGTAGGAGAGACTGACCGGGTTGGGAGGAGTAGGGAGAGTAGGGAGCGACAAAATCCGCCGCCATTACGCTTAAATAGAAGATTAACAGTAAAACTGCTCCCCAACGGGCGAGAGGATTATCTTTGAGTTTGTGCCACCAGTCCATAGGCGATGAGGTCAATAGGAGAGTTAATCTTTATTTTGCTACTTTGATTGCTACAATTCATCATACCAACAAAAAAGCTGTCTAATGTTTATTAATCCCCTTGTATATGAGAAATCTTCTGTCTATCGTCAAGATTTTGAGACAGCGCAACCGTTTAAGCATTTGGTCATCGATAATTTTTTAGTTGGGGAGCAAGCGCAAATTTTGCTGGAAAATTTTCCGAGTTTTAAGCCGCAAAAAGCCATTAGTGAGTTAGGAAAAGTTGGCGGGAAGGCGGTTAATGAGGATTTAATCGGTTTAGGGGGTGTTTATCAACAGTTTGCCCGCCACGTTCAAGCTCAAGAGTTTTTAGAGTTAATTTCCGAATTAACCGGTGTCGATAATTTAATTCCAGACCCTAGTTTTTATGGGGGTGGAACCCACGAAAATTTACAGGGTCAAGAATTAGACCCTCACATTGATTTTAACCTCGATGAGCGTCATTGGTATCATCGCCGCTTGAATTTATTAATCTATTTAAATCCCCAATGGCAAGCAGATTGGGGAGGTAATCTAGAGTTACATTCCAATCCACGTCAACCGGAAGAAAATAAGATTAAATCTTTTGTACCTATCTTTAATCGTTGTCTTATTTTTGAAACCAATGAATATTCATGGCATGGATTTTCTCAGATTAATTTACCAGAAAATAAACGGCATTTATCGCGTAAATCTCTGTCTATCTATCTCTATACCAAAGAACGTCCGAACCAGGAATTATCACCATCTCATACAACTTTTTACATCCCGCGCCCGCTGCCAGAAAATATTCAACCCCATCAAGTTTTAAGCTCGGAAGATTACCAACAAATTAAAATTTTACTGAAAAGACGGGATGATTTAATTCGTTTTTATCAAGATAGAGAACTGAAAGAATCTCAGGAGTTAGTTAGTTTAAAATCCCATATTAAGCGCTATCTATCCCTCCAATATCCTCGCCTATGGAAAATTATTAAAAGTTTACTCCGTTGGCGAAAGTGACCTGAGAAAAAATCCCTACTTTCCAATCAGAGAGAGTAGGGAATAATCAAAAAAACTAACTGGGAACTTAGCCTAATAACTGGGTAGCACGCGCAGTTAAAGCATTGGCAGTCAAACCATTATAGGCCATAATTTCCCCGGCACTGGCGGTGGTTTCTCCCCGTTTCCAAGCGAAGACATCCCGACGCGCATTACTGCGTAACATAATCGGTTCTAACATGGCGCTTGTACCACCGGTTACTCCGATTAAAGCATCACCGGCAAAGAGACTGTCAAAACCAGCATCATCGAGGAAATTATTATCAGCTGCCGAGCTAGTTTCACTCATCACATCGCTAGGACGGTAGAGACGACGGGGATTAATTACCGAGACGATTTTTACACCGATTCCCGCTGCTTCTAACTGTTGTGCAGACTCAAAGACGGGTAATAAAGTCATATCGCCAATGACGGCAAAAACAACTTTTTTACTGCCTTCCGATTCGTGGAGAATTACGCCGCCTTTTTCTAAAGCTTGACGGGTTTGCTCAAAAGTGGTTCGCACCGGTAAAGGCGATTTACTAGCGGTGATTGTAATGCCTTTATTGCTAGTTCCTAACGCCCATTCATAACAGACTTGAATACTGTTAGCATCGCAGGGAAAGAGAGGAAAAATATTGCCATTTCGCATCATAGCGGCGAAATAATTTTCAATCTCTGGGCGTTGGTGTGTCCAACCATTACGCCCTTGCTCTAAGGCTCCGGCGGTGAATAAAGTAATAGTAGAAGGGGTGGGACGACGTAACTCGGCCATCGCTTGGGTTACAGTCTGCCAAATCGGTAAACCATTGATAGCAAAAGACTCGTAGGAACACCATAAAGTCCGCGCTCCCAAGAGAGATAAAGCGACGGCTAATCCAGCACAGGCATCCTCGCTTAAAGGCTCATAAACTTGACCGTTAGGTGCTTGGAAATAGGTATCATCGCTGGTGGGGTGAATAATCTTTAAACCGACGTTAATATTATTAATTCCCGAAGCGGCATTACCATCAGCATTAGTGACGACAAAATTGGGGTCAGCTTTACCCACAGCTACCACTAATTCCCCCATGGCAGTGGTGGCCACTTTTTTATCACCACCCACAGTATATTCCGTCATCGGCAAGGTTCCTAAATCCGGCAGCGGGAAGACTTTTTCCGTTACCACTGTTTCCACTGCCGGACCGCCTCCAGAGCGCTCGAAATTAGTACGAACAATTGCCCAAGCTTCAGGGGGTAAAGCGCGTTCTTGTAAGGCACTAACGATATAATCTTTTTCTAAAGAATCGCCGGGATAAAGATTATGGGAAGCCGCTCCCCGTTTGTGAACTCCCGCCCCTTTAAGTTGTTTAATAATGATCACCGTTAGTTGGCCTCCTAAAGCTAATTGGGCGGCTTTATCCGTGGCCATTAACACCGCTTTCATGAACTCCAGACGCTGGTTAAAAGAGAATTTGGTGCTATCTACATATTCCCCATTTTGATTAGCATTATCGAAGTCTTTGGCATTAATGAGAATCACTTCCTCGAAACCATTACCGCGCCAATAGGCTTCCATTTCGGCGTTAGTTTTCAGGGACACCATGCTATGGTGTTCTTGGGAATAGCCATTCCAGACTAAAATCGGCAGAAAATTGGTAATTTCGGGATAAGCAGTGTGAAAATGACCAAAACTACTCATAATGTACGGTTCTCCTAAACCACCATCCCCGATAGTCACAGGGAAAAGGGTATTAGGGTGTAATTTGGCCGCCGCCATGGCGAAATGTTGGCCTTGGCCCAAAGGACCAGCCGGCCCGAGCAGTCCGGGGATTTGTCCGGAAAGATGCCCTAAAAGTCCGTGTTTTTCCCGAAAACGTTCTCCCAATTCCCTGACGTTGCTGATGCCCATGGCTTCGAGAGAGCGATCGAGAAAGACGTTACTATAAAAACCGGGGGCATGATGGCCCACTTCGGTGAAGATATTTTTCTGGCCTAACATCATCAAAGAGGCAATCACGTCGGCAGCGCTGGCAAAACCGCCGGGGTGTCCCGATTCTTTGGTAGCGGTGATTTGTAGGGTGAGGTAACGCAAAGCATCGGCGGCTAGGAGGGTTTGATAGATAGCATTCGGGTCATTAGCGGCAATAATAGCGGTTTTTCCCTCAGCGATAGCGGCTTTTCCTGCATATTTATCAAATTCGGGTAAGGAACCCCCAAAATATTTTATTCCTTGACAAAAATCGGGAATTGTGCTAGTAGCTGTCATAAAATTAATATACCCCTTTACATACAGGCAATCGTTAAAACTATCTTACAGTTAGCGGTAACTCTCGTTAGATGCGATATTACACGGGGTTTCCATAGGCGATCGACTATTTGTGCTACACTGATCGCCAATGTTAACGATAAAATTAATCCTATTGATCATGTTAAATAGCAACCAATTACAGGATTTAATCAGTAAATCCCTACGTTATCTGTTAATTATCGGCACTATTGCCCCCCTAACTTCCTTAGAAGCCCGCCCAGTCCAAGCCACTCCTCCGAGTAGTCCTGCACCCGCTAAAGAGGCGATTGCCCCTATCCCCGCAGAAAGCAAAGAGTACACCCTAGGAGAAGGGGATAAAGTCCGCGTCACCGTTTACCAAGTCGCGGATTTAAGCGGCGATTTCCTCGTTTTAGCCGATGGAACCCTGACTTTACCTCTGATTGGTAGCGTCAAAGTGGAAGGAATGACCGTCACCGAAGCCGGCCAAACCTTGGCCAAACGTTACACCACCTATCTCAAACGTCCCGTGGTTACTGTTAGCATTCTCACCCCCCGGCCTCTGCAAATCGCCATCGCGGGGGAAGTCAATCGTCCGGGTACTTACACAATTAACCCCGAACAAAGCCAAAAAACGCCCCTATTGACCGAAATAATCCGGCAAGCGGGGGGAGTGACTACGGTGGCCGATATTGGTCAAGTTCAAATCCGACGCAACCTCAAGGGACAAGAACAGCTAATTCAAGCGAATCTCTGGCAATTAATCCAAAAAGGCGATAAAACCCAAGATATTAGCCTCAGAGATGGTGATAGCATCGTTATTCCCACCAAAACAACCCTTAGCGTCGGGGAAGTCAATCAATTAGCCGATGCCAATTTTGGACTAGATAGCGATCGAGAAATTAATGTTACTGTGGTGGGAGAAGTTTATCGTCCGGGGTCCCATCGCATTGTCCCCACTGCCAACAATAACAATAACAACAATAATGACCAAGATCGCGGCGGCACCAGGAAACCGGCCCGACTAACCCAAGCTATCCAACAAGCGGGAGGCATCAAACCTCTGGCCGATATCCGACAGGTACAAGTGCTGCGTTATACTCGTGACGGTTCCCAGCAGAAAATCCCCGTAGATCTCTGGAGTTTGCTCGATAAAGGTGATATGACCGGCGATATCTTTCTTCAAGAAGGGGATACAGTGATTATCCCCACTGCTACTGAAATCTCGGCCAAAGAATCGGAAACCCTAGCATCGGCCAGTTTTGCCCCTAAAACCATTAACGTGAAAGTGGTCGGGGAGGTGAAAAAACCGGGGACAATTGAAGTTCCTCCCAATACCCCTCTCAATCAGGCAATTTTAACCGCAGGAGACTTTGATAAGCGTCGGGCCAATCAGTCCACAGTGGAATTAATTCGTCTCAATCCTAACGGGACCGTCACCAAAACCTCAATTAACATCGATTTTTCCCAGGGTATCAACGAGAAAACTAACCCGATTCTCCGCAATAATGATGTGGTGGTGGTTCATCGTAGCGGTCTGGCCTCTGCTACCGACACCCTCGGCACGGTTTTAAGTCCCTTTACTGGTCTGACGGGTTTCTTCAACGGATTTTTTAATCTTTTCCGTTAAAAAAGTTTACTTTACCCCGATGTCAATAGCTAAGTAATCGAGCTAATAATAGATATAGAAACGGCAAAAAGTCGTGAGCAGTCACGGCTTTTCTGCTCAATAGACTCAGGAAAGAAAACTATGATTTTTCTCCTTACTCTAGCCCTAATCGCCCTGTCGATTAGCTACAATGTTCAAGGCGAAATAATTAGCCTCAGTACCCGCTTATTAGGTCTTTTTTGTGGCTTGTTAAGTTTGTTCTTTACACCCCTACCGGTAAAAGTTTTTATCCTTGTCACCTTAGTCCTCTTCAGCTGGGATTTTCAGCCCTAAACCCGACTGAAAACCTAAGCATACTTAACCCATCAAAAAACTGTTATGCAAAAACGCTATCTCGGTCAGACTAATATAGAAATTACTCCCCTTCTCGTGGGTACTTGGCAAGCAGGAAAAAAGATGTGGGCAGGTATTGAAGATGAGGAAAGTATTAAAGCAATTCGTGCCGCTTTTGAGGCAGGAATTACCACTGTAGATACAGCCGAAATCTACGGGGAAGGTCACTCGGAATTGATTGTCGCTCAAGCTTTAGCTGATGTGCGAGAACAGGTAATTTATGCCACAAAAGTTTTTGCTAATCACCTCAAATATGAGCAAGTTATCGCAGCTTGCCATCGCTCTTTAAAAAACCTCCAAACTGATTATATCGATCTTTACCAAATTCATTGGCCTAGTGGCTCATGGAACACGGAAATAGTGCCTATTTCTGAAACTATGGCCGCTCTTAATTATCTGAAAGCACAGGGAAAAATTCGAGCTATAGGGGTTTCCAATTTCTCCCGCTCTCAACTGGAAGAAGCCGGTCAATACGGCAGAATTGAGAGTATTCAACCTCCCTATTCTCTGTTTTGGCGCTCGGTAGAAAAGGAAATTATGCCCTATTGTATAGAAAATAATATTTCTATTCTGGCCTATTCTCCCCTTGCCCAAGGTTTATTAACAGGAAAATTTAGAAACGGTTATCAGTTGGCAGCGGAGGACCATAGAATTAAAAATAAACTCTTTCATGGCGAAAACTTTCAGAGGGTACAAGCGGCTTTAAATCAATTAGAACCGATTGCTGACCGCTATAATTGTTCCCTAGCTCAATTATCTCTTGCTTGGTTAATTAAGCAACCCCAAACTAATGCAATTGCTGGGGTAAGAAATGCTGCTCAAGCAGTTAATAACGCTCAAGCAATGACAATTAATTTAACCCCAGAAGACCTAAAATTAATTGATAATATTGGTAAACAGGTAACTGATTTCTTGGATGATAATCCCGTGCTGTGGGATTTCTAAAAATTATACAGCAGTTATCTTAAGGGTGAGGATAGAAGTTTTGGTTAATTCCCAGGAAAAAGCCTGTATAATGACAGCTATAGTCCGATTCTTACCGCAGGATTATCCCTATGGCTAAATCCAAAAAACACAATCTGCAATGGATCAAAGAAACCCTCGATTTAAATCCAGATCATAACTGGAAATCTAGTCCGGGTAACAGTATTTTTGTAGCTGGTCGCGGTGCAGTGCGCTTTGAAGTTCCTCAAGATTGGCATTTTGAACCCGATGATAATTCCTTTCGTTTTTTAGATAGAAAACCACCCGATGATGATTGTCGTTTAGAGGTTTCCTATAATCTACTTCCCCCCGGAGATTGGAAAGAATTACCCCTGAAAGGAATGGTCAAAAAATTAGCTCGTGAAGATAGCCGCAATCCTCACGAAATCGGCGAAGTTATCCAAGAAAAACGCCAAACCGTACGCATTGTTTGGGTGCAAATTCAATTCATCGACCCCCAAGAAAATCGGCCAGCTTATTCGCGCATTGCCGTGGGTATTGGTTCCGGGGTTCAATGTTTAATTACTATGGATTATTGGGTCGATGATGCGGAAAAATTCACCCCCATCTGGGATACGGTTATCTCCTCCCTGGTGTTAGGTTTATACATTCGCGATCCCCGCAGCGGTTTAGCTTTCCCCGACTAAAGGTAATAGCAATTTTGCGGGAAAATTTCCTTGACAAAAAACCTTAATTGTGATAGTAGAAAAATCGATCGCTCCACTTGCGTGGGGATAGCTGCCGGTCCCCGCATTGACGGGATGTGCAGGAAAGCAAGAGGCACTCAGACTTAAACGCAAGCTATGACCTTGAGGAATAGTGATAAAAGTGGCTTGCATGGCAATATTTAGGGGCGATTCGGGATTATTTACCCGTTTATAACCCTGAGTGATATTAAAAACCCGACCATCGGGGGTAACTTGAGAAACCACCGCGCAGATATCGAAACTAACCGCATCTGCTTGACAATAACAATCCAGACGGGGACTGCCCAAAATCGTTAAATCTTTCTCTAGGGGGGGAGAAGTGTAGGTAATCACATCACTGCGACAGTCTAGCATGGTGCGGTCGAATATTCCCCCCGGTAGGGCGCTATGACCTCCTAAAGATGGGACCGGTCGCCAAGGATCGTGAACGATGGTATCCTCGATCGCAGGTTCTAACAAAATCGCGCTTAATTTCCCCTCATCCTCGCGCAGATTGGCTAAACCTTGACTAGCAAGATAATAAATTTGCTGATTTTCTCCTGGAAACTGCTCCAGATATTGCCATTGATTAGACCCCATTTGAAATAGATACAGGGGAGGATTTTCAAATAACTCCACTTCCTGACCTTTTAAGAAATAATCAAACCATTGCAGCTGCATTTTATCCACGGGACTAATTGCCTGTTGACCATAATCTATCTCTCCTACTTTTCTCCCCCAGGGTAGATGAGTCCAAGCACCAATAATTAGCTGTTGGGGATAGATAGAACGCGCTTGCATTTCTTGGTATAAACCCAAAGTTCCCCGGAGATGAGGATCGAACCAACCCCCGATATGTAACATCGGTAAATCGATATTTTTTAACAGGTTTTGCGGTGATAAATTTTGCCAATAGTCATCGGGAAGATAACGAGTAATCCAATCGTGATAAAAAGAATCAGCAGCTAAATCTTGCAGAATTTGGGGAGAGGCAGCAATAGGATCAAAAAGGGGTAAGTTTCGGGAAGCTACCCAGAGTTTTTGATAGGCAGTTTCGTCCCCTTTTAATCTAGCTGTTTCCGCCGCTAATTGTATTGCCCAAGCGAGATTATATTGTAAATTAAATGCTTCATTTTCATAGCCCCAATCTCGATATAAATCGTGAGCGATCATTGCTGGGCAAATAGTTTTTAAAGCAGCATGACCATTAGTAGCGGCGTATAATTGAGTCATTCCCTGATAGGAAAAACCATACATTCCCACCACACCCGTATTATTAGGAATAGTTAAAACCCATTCAATGGTTTCTAATCCGTCGCTAATTTCATGGGCAAATAAATTAAAATTTCCCGTCGAGTTTCCCCGTCCCCGGACATCCTGAATTACCACAATATAACCCTGACGTGCATACCAGCTAGGATGGGCATAAACCACCGTAGAAGCGATCGCTTTTCCGTAGGGTTGTCGCATTAGTAAAATGGGCAAAGATTCCCTACTATCGGGACGATAAATATCGGCAACTAAACTAATTCCATCTCTGGTGATTAAACTAGCCGTTTCTTTTTTTATGGGGTAGGGATTAAACATTATTATCTCTTTCAGATCAAAAATACTGTCGGGTGGCTCAATCGAGAAAACTTGACAAAGACCAGATAAAGCTTAACTAAATGTTACAATAGAGGCGGACTGCCTCAACTGCCTAGGACTGGAGAAAAATCAGCGATGCTACGACTAGAGAGAATTAGTAAGATTTACCCGACGGGAGAAGTGTTAAAAGATGTCACTTGGGAAGTAAAAACTGGCGATCGCATCGGGTTGGTGGGAGTCAATGGGGCCGGAAAATCCACCCAGCTGAAAATTATTATGGGGGAAGTGGAACCCACCGCCGGAGAGATCATCCGTCCTACCAGTCTCCATATCGGCTATCTTACCCAAGAATTTGACGTGGATCCCCGTCGGACGGTACGGGAGGAATTTTGGACGGTGTTTCAAGAAGCGAATCAAGTCCACCATCAACTAATAGAAATTCCCCAGCGCATGGAAAAAGCTGATCCCGAAGAATTAGATCGCTTAATTCATCAATTGGATCGCCTACAAAGACAATTTGAAGCGTTAGATGGTTACGGATTAGAAGCGCGCATCGAGAAAATTTTACCAGAAATGGGCTTTACTAGCGATGACGGCGATCGATTGGTAAGTTCCTTTAGTGGTGGTTGGCAAATGCGGATGAGTTTAGGTAAAATTCTCCTGCAAACTCCCGATATTTTACTCCTCGATGAACCGACTAACCATTTAGACTTAGAAACCATTGAATGGTTAGAAAAATTCCTCAAGGATTTAACTACTCCCATGGTCATAGTTTCCCACGACAGGGAATTTCTCGATCGTCTCTGTACCAAAATTGTCGAAACTGAAAGGGGAGTTTCTACCACTTATTTAGGTAATTATTCTGCCTACCTACAGCAAAAATACGAACAACAATCCGCTCAGTTAAGTGCCTACGAACGTCAACAAAAAGAACTAGAAAAACAGCAAGCTTTCGTTGATCGGTTCCGGGCCAGTGCCACCCGCAGTACCCAAGCAAAAAGCCGGGAAAAACAATTAGAAAAGGTAGAAAAAATTGAAGCACCAATTGCCGATGTGCGTACCTTAAAATTCCAGTTTCCTCCAGCAGTGCGTAGTGGTCGGGAAGTGGTAACTATTAAAAATATTGTTCACATTTACGATGATAAAATTCTCTTTTTGGGAGCAAATCTGGAAATAGAAAGGGGCGATCGAGTGGCGTTTTTAGGTCCCAATGGTGCAGGAAAATCCACGCTTTTACGTTTAATTGTTGGGTTAGAAGCTCCCACAGAAGGCTCGATCGAAATCGGTAAACATAACGTTATTCCTAGTTATTTTGAGCAGAACCAAGCGGAAGCTTTAGACCTAACTAAAACTGTTTTAAATACCATTCATGATGAAGTTCCCGATTGGAAAGATGTGGAAGTTCGCAGTCTTTTAGGGCGATTTTTATTCAGTGGGGAAACGGTATTAAAAAAAGTAGAATCTTTGAGTGGTGGCGAAAAAGCGCGTCTTGCTTTAGCCAAAATGTTACTTGCTCCCGCTAACTTATTAATTCTCGATGAACCCACTAATCACCTCGATATTCCCGCCAAGGAAATGTTAGAATCGGCTTTAAAAGTTTATGAAGGCACGGTTTTAATTGTTTCCCATGATCGTTATTTTATCTCCCAGGTAGCTAACAAAATTGTCGAGATTCGGGAGGGCGAATTAATTGCCTACGCAGGAGATTATCACTATTATCTAGAAAAACTAGACGAAGAAAAACAAAAAGCCGAACAAAAACGCATTGAAGCAGAAAAAGCGGCCAAAGCCGCCGCTAAACGGGCTAAACAAAAGACCAAAAAAGGTTAAAATGTTAAAGTATCACCCTATCCACGATTATCTATTCATTAATTAATCTTATGGCAGCTATAAAAGTAGGCGATCGAGTTCCCAATTTTTCTCTCCCTTCCCAAACAGGGGCAACGGTTAATGTCAGCGATTTAATCGGTAAAAAATCCCTGGTAATTTATTTCTATCCCAAAGATGACACTCCGGGTTGTACCGCAGAATCCTGCGCTTTCCGCGATAGTTACGAAGTGTTTACCGATGCGGGTGCGGAAGTTATTGGTATTAGTGCCGATAGTCCCCAATCTCATCAACAATTTGCCCAAAAATATAATCTTCCCTTCACCCTTTTAAGTGATAGCGATAACCGAGTCCGTAAATTATTCGGTGTTCCCTCTACCTTATTCGTCCTCCCCGGACGAGTTACCTATATCATTGATCAAGAGGGAATCGTCAGACATATTTTCGATTCTATGTTAGATTTTAAAGCTCACGTTACCGAATCTTTGAACACAATTAAATCTTTTTAGGTTGATGATTATGCAAGAAATTAAAACATCTATCCGATAATTAGGCTGGTTCTGACTTAAAAATAAAATTAATGGTGTGTTAATTTTGACTAACACACCCTCATTCTGCTTTAGTTATTGGCAAAAATGACGGCTGGAAACAGAAGGCTAACATAGGCAAATCTAACACCCAAAAGTTTGTCGTTATTCCTTATAAACGTCTAATTGAAATGTTAACTTATACTAAATCCGTTGAGTAGTGGTTTCAAGTGACAACATCCTAAGAAAAGGATTCCCAAATCCGTTCAGCTATGGGATAGAGAGGTGCGTAGTTCAGCCAAGTAGAATTAATCTCTCGAAGTAAAAGTGAAGGGAATTTCTCAAATGGAATTCAGTCTGTTTATATTTGACTATACTTTTACTAACTATAGAGTAAAGACTTTCAGGGTGTTTTGCTTGACCACTCCAATGGACTGGCTATAGGAACGATAAAAGTTCACCTTTCTTGGCACGATGCTAAATAACAAACTACAACTTCTGTTAACCAGGGTAGGCCCATGGGCTGTTGGCGGCCTGCTCGGCGGTTTGATCGGCTCTCTGGCTGCGGTACTGCTGACTGAGGCAATTAAGCAAACCCTCAGGATTGCCTCTGACCTAGGCAACGTCTGGCTACTGCTGCTGCCTCTGGTGGGCGTTACCTTAGCAGTGCTAGTCCTGTTTGGACTGGGTAGAGGCCAACCCGTGCAGACCTTAGCTCCCCGGGGGGCAACTTCCTCTAGTCGCTGGGGTTCTCTCATGGACTGGTACTCCTTCCCCCATGACATTGCTCGCGCCGACCTGACCGGTGACGTGGTGAACGCATCCGGCGCGGAAGAGCGGTTCCCTTGGAATCTAGCCCCCTTGCGCGCCCTGGCCATCCTCTCCACCGTTGGACTGGGTGCGCCCATGGGAACAGAATCGCCGGCAGCTCATATTGGCGTGGCGACGGGAACCTGGTTGGGTAGCATAAATCCAGCCCTAGGTCAACTGGTGCGGCCGCTGGCCATCGGTGGCGGTGCGGCCAGTGTTTCTGCCCTGATGGGAATCCCTCTGGTGGGCAGCTTCTTTATGTTTGAGTTGAGTCAGCGACGCCAGGTTCCGATCACCCCGGAGCGGGCAGCGGCGATGTTAGCCGGGGGACTGGTGGGATGGGGAGTCAACGCTGCCTTTAAGCTGCAACTGATCCGGCTGGTCGTGCCGCAGGTTGCCCCGACTGACTTCTGGGATGCGGTGGGTGTCACTTTGTTGATCGGAGTGATCGCCGGCACGATTACAGCCCTCACCGGTGAGGCGATCTACTGGGCCAGAGGCTTGCGGGACAGGCCCGCCACGCGTCTTCTGATCGGTGGCCTGGTGATGCTATTCTTGGCGATCGTGATCGGACAGGTGGCGACCCCCGCAGCGGCTTTTGGGCCGGGGGGAGCCGCTATCGTCTGGGCCGAAAACATTACAACAACTCCTTACCATCTGTTAGCGGTAGCTCTGCTCCGGGCCGCGGCCACCACCGCTGCCGTTTTAGCCGGGGGCTGTGGCGGCGTGTTTGTCCCTTTTCTGGCGATCGGCGACCTCAGTGGCCGGGTGTTCGCAACCACCTTTGAGATTTCGGGGGATCTGGCGGGTGCGGCGGGGGCAGCGGCCGGTATTGCTGGCGGCTATCGCCTACCTCTGACCGCCATGGCGATGGTGCTGGGGGTGGGTGGCCCGGGGGCAGCCCAGCTAACCTGCCTTGCCACAGTGGTGGTCGCCGCCCTTTCGGGATTGGTGGCCGCACGGGCAGCCAATCAACTCTCCAGTTCCCTGCGCGCAATGTTCCGCTAGAAGCCACCGTCAGGGGATTGACAATCTCCGCACTTTTAGGGCGGAGATTCTTGGGCAACATCTTGCCTCTACTAGCAACCAGCAATTCTCAGTTTTAGACATAGCAAGCCTTTTAGGGATTTAAAGAACATTTTAA
The DNA here is from genome assembly GCF_020246295.1 of Microcystis sp. M090S1. NCBI lineage: Bacteria > Bacillati > Cyanobacteriota > Cyanophyceae > Chroococcales > Microcystaceae > Microcystis > Microcystis sp. M090S1. Next base: position 34,983 of record NZ_JADBTF010000088.1, read on the forward strand.
AGGGGGATTTTTGGGGCAACTTTGGGTGTACTATCACGTCAAAAGCCTGAAGACTCGTGACATGAAATTTGCAATCCCATTGAA
>NZ_JADBTF010000089.1:0-5213 GCF_020246295.1 Microcystis sp. M090S1
ATTTTTCAACGTAAAGTGCTTACTCTTTAACGATTATACTCTATTATACTCTTGTTGAGCGTTTAAGTCCCACTAACCCCCATCACCCCCCGCAACGCGCACGCAGTGACCACCCCATCTCCCTATCTCCCTATCTCCCCACTAGCCACTGATAACTGATCACTGATCACTGATCACTGATTGCTGACTACTCAAAATCGTTATGACTATGATATAGTTGTTAAGGAATGTAAAAATAGTTGCATTTTCCCAGAAACTAGATTAAGGAGATTAAAAGTATGACCGCCGAAGGTTGCTTAAGAGTCGGACAAGCGGCGCCGGATTTCACCGCGACCGCCGTTTTCGATCAAGAGTTCAAAACCATCAAATTGTCGGATTATCGGGGTAAATACGTCGTTTTATTCTTCTATCCCCTCGATTTTACCTTTGTTTGCCCCACGGAAATTACCGCTTTCAGCGATCGAGTTAGCGAATTTGCCAGCATCAACACCGAGATTTTAGGGGTGTCCGTCGATAGCGAATTTGCTCACCTAGCATGGATTCAAACCGAGAGAAAATCCGGCGGTGTCGGTGATGTGGCCTATCCGTTGGTGTCGGATCTAAAAAAAGAAATCAGCACCGCTTACAATGTTCTTGACCCAGATGCGGGGGTATCCCTGCGCGGTCTCTTTATCATCGATAAAGAAGGTGTTATCCAACACGCTACTATTAATAATCTTTCCTTCGGTCGCAGTGTCGATGAAACCCTCCGCACTCTGAAAGCGATTCAATACGTCCAATCCCACCCGGATGAAGTTTGTCCCGCCGGTTGGCAAGAAGGCGATGCTACCATGGTTCCCGATCCTGTGAAGTCGAAGGTTTACTTCGCGGCAGTTTAGTTAAAAGTCCTCAGAAGTCCCTCAGCTATAGATGGAAGGAGACTTTTAAAGGGGTGAAATAATTCACCCCTTATTTTAATCGGAAAATTTTCCAGAAAATTTTCCCTATTCGCCATGATCTCATCTAGAATACAGGCCAGCAAGTCTAGAAAGAGTTACGGCGATCTATGACTACCAGTAATTACGATTCCGAGTTGACAGTTTTGGGATTACCCGCGGCCAAAGGTAGATGGTTATTAATACCTCTAGGAATGGGCGTTTTACTCTGTTTAGGGACGGTGTACTCTTGGAGCATCTTTAGAAAACCCCTAGAAACAGAATTAAATCTCAGCGCCACGGAAAGCTTATTACCCTACACTGTGGCCCTAGTATTTTATGCCGCTTCTATGCCGATCGCCGGTTTTTATATCCCCCGGGTAGGTACTCGCAGGATGACCGCTATCGGCGGAATTATCGTCGGTTTAGGCTATATTCTCGCTAGTTTTGCCGCTCAGATCCAGACAATTATTCTTACCTACGGAGTTATTGCCGGCACGGGAGTCGGCATCGCTTACGGTGTTCCCATGGCAGTGGTGGCGCGCTGGTTTCCCGACAAAAAAGGTTTAGCGGTGGGTTTAACCATCATCGGATTTGGCCTTTCTCCCCTGATTACCGCACCTTTAGCCAATCGATTAATCAATGAATATAGCGTTAGACCAAGTTTAAGATTTTTGGGGATTATCTTTACAATAATTATTGTGATTATTGCGATCACAATGAAATTACCCCCCCAGGACTGGCAACCTCCGTCAAATTTAGCTAATCGAAAATCCGACTTTCAGGCCAATTATCCGGTGAATATGCTGAAAAGTCGCTCATTTTATGGTTTATGGCTTTGCTATGCTATTGGTGCTTTAATTGGCTTGAGTGCTATCGGTATTTCTAGTCCCGTCGCCGAGGAAATTATCCAGATTGAGCCGGGGTTAGCGGCTAGTAGTGTTGCTCTATTTGCCTTGTTTAATGGTATTAGTCGTCCTTTGTTCGGTTGGTTGAGCGATCGCTGGAAACCCCATTATTTAGCGATCGGGGCCTATACACTCATTTTGATTGGTTGTCTGTTGATGGTCAAGGCCGAAAAAGGGGCGGTTACTAGCTATCTAGTGGCTTTTTGTCTATTTTGGTTCTGTTTAGGGGGATGGTTAGCCTTAGCTCCCGCTACCACTCTCCACTTCTTTAATCCTGACCACTACGCCCAAAATTACGGTATTGTTTTTACTGCCTACGGTGTTGGTGCTTTGATCGGAACTTTAGTAACTGGTAGAATTCGCGATTGGTTCGGTACTTACACTTACGCTTTTTATGCTATGGCTGTATTGGCAATACTGGGCATTTTTCTCGCGAGTGCCTTACTGAAAAGAGAGCGATCGCATTTATCAAATCCTAGCTAAGGGAGTTTTACCGCTGCCATTCTATAATTTAAAATACTCGAAAGAGGTAACATTGGACGGTATAGGTCTTTTAATCGCTCTTTTTCTGGGTGATTGTCGATCTTGAATCAAATCTCGGTTTTCCTCGAGGAAAGAAATTAACTGATCATCAGGGATTTCTCGGAACTCGCCAGTTTTTAATAAGTAGGGAGGCACAATTATTTGTAGGATGGGTTAGCGGTAGCGTAACATAATCGGGCGTTGGGTTTCATGCTTCAACCCAACCTACGTTCATCTTATATTTAATTCCACCCACCCACTTAAAACAGCAGCCATGGTAAATCGGACTCCCGAATATTCGTCTCGATCGCTATGAAAGCAGCTCTTGTCTTGATCATAGATCTATTTTTGCTTTATTCCAACTTTAGCGATCGCTAAAGAATGATAAGTCAGTTATAAGGCTTGTAACTATAGCATAACCGTGGTTAATTGTCAATAAAATCGTCCCCACTACTACAGCCACTCTTATCCCGGTGGGTGCAAATTGGGTGGACAATAAAGCCCGAAAATAGCCGATAATCCCTTTCATTGCCTATAAATCGCACTCTATCAGGCGAGTAAAACAAAAAGTCACCATTTTTAACCCGTAGGGAGACTTCCACCAGAGAGCGGGAAAACAGCCTTCAGGAGCTGCGAGACTAAAATCCCAGTGATCATAATCATCGATACGCCACTCATCTTTGTCGCGCCATCCTACCAATTCCCCAAATTTTCTAATCGTTTCCGCGTCTTGGGTACGCAGGGTGTTAATATCACCGCCGGCGGCAAAATATAACTTCACCTGATTGCTAAAACCGAAATGATCGCCGCTATAATTTTTCCAAAGGCGATCGAGTACCCGAATCACATTAACGGGAAACCGCATCATATCCTCTGGGGTTAAAGTATCGCGGGTTCTGCCGGCAGTTTCGAGGATAACTCGGAGAGTTTCTGCGTCTGCCTCCCTAAAGTTCCCCTCAGCTAGGAATTGCTGTAATTTACCATAGCGCTCGATGTCCGGAACTAACATCTGCCGCGCTTCGATGAGGGCAACCCGTTCGGTTAAAGATTGCAATTGAGCTAAAATATCCTGAAGTTGGACGTTAATATCTGACATAAATGTAAAGGGGTTTGTTGGATGCAAAAATTACCGATTTATCGGCAAAATAATTATTGATTTACCGCTTCTAGTCTTGACTTAACAAAGCGATTCATCCATGCTTCTAGATAGATGCGATTGGCTTTTTGTTCTTTTAAATCTGTGGTAGTTAAAGGGTAAGGTGCTAATCCTTGAATGGCTGCCGTTGTTACACAAAACATCGACTTTTGAAAAGTTTCGCAGATCTGGACTAATAAATCTTCTTCTTGACGAAAACTCTTTTTATAAATGTCGTGCAGATAATCTGGTAAAAAGTGACGCATATCCTGCATTAATAGTGTGGGAGGAATCCCTGCACCTCCGATGGGTAAAGGATCCGCATACAAAGCACCATAGGCAAACATTCCTTGATCGTAGGGAATTTGATAGGCTTGGGCATTATAGGAAATTGTACCGGGGAAAGGTGTTCCGCGAAAGAAAACCGCCTCAACGTAGGGGATTGCCGTATCCGCAAGAAAGGTTAATCCTGCCGATTTGGGGATAAGATCATAGGTTTGTCCTTTGATTTTTACTTGATAGACAATTGCTTGACTAGCATTATCGACTAAATTTTTCTTAATGTGTGCCACCACTGCGGGAATACTGGTAATTTTTCCGGCATCGTAGAGATCGGATAAACTTAAAAAAGTATCGGCCATAATTCGCCAAAATTGACCTAAACCGCTATAGTAGGCCATCATCCGCATTTGTTCTGGCAAAAATTCAGGAAAGACTTTATTTAAAATTAAAACTAGCGGATTATTCCTAAATTTGGCTTGAATAACCTTGGCTGTCACTTCCCGAAAAGCGGCACTATCTACATAACTATCTAAACCACCCCCACCATGCCAAAACATGGCTTTCATACAGTATTCAGCATACTCAAAATTAATGCGATCATGCCACCAGTGTTGTAGTAATTTCTGCCAAGATACTTGACCATTAAAATATTTAAAGAAGGGGAAAAAAACCAAAAACTGATTTTCCGCAATATAAATTAAATTTTTGGAATAAGCATCTAACACCACTCCGTAACTTTTCAGGATACCCACTACCTCGATCAAATTCTGGGGAGTATCTTTTAACAATGCTTCCCCAGCAGTGAGACGATCAATATAGGATGCTAGGGGATGAGAGGAGGACTTGACAGGGGTAGTGACCATGCTAGAAGCTTGATAAAATAACTTTCCTTATCTATTTTAACCCATAAAAGCACAACCAATTAGCGGCGGTGGCACGGCGAGTCATGCGGGGATTGAATTCGCCAATTTTATAACCAGTAAACCCCAATTTATCTTTTAATAATTGTTTATTTTCTGGCAAGATCGATCGAGTTAATTTTACTGTTGGAGGACGATTGGCAATAAAATCCGGGGGTTGAGGATATTCACGTCGCCAATCTTCCCCTACTTGACTATTATCCCATTTTCCCTGACTTTCATCGTAGCGATAACCTAAACTTTGCCAGACCAATTTATTAACGGTTTCGTCGTCAATTTCATCGTTAATAATCGCCCAAATTGTCTCTATATTTAATTCTGGTAGTTCCTTGACTCTCCCCCGCTAACCGCTCGCGCGGTGTAGCGGGGGATTCTCGGTTCTTAGGCTTTTAACTAGTAGTCTGTCAAGTTTGAATTGAGGGATAGAGTTTTTTTAATTTAATACGAGCATCAGCAGTAGTAAATCTCCAGTCAACTGAATTTGACTTTTCATTTCGATTTTCTTCCCATGCCTTAATTTCTTGTTTTAAAC
>NZ_JADBTF010000009.1:0-4663 GCF_020246295.1 Microcystis sp. M090S1
ATCAATACCGTATTTACCCAACAGACCAACAAAAGAGGCTTTTGTCTCAATTGTTGGGGTGTGTGCGCGTTGTCTGGAACGATACCTTAGCTTACTGTCAATAACTCTATCGACAAGGGGAGAAAAAGCCAAAATATACTGAGTTATCTAAAAGACTAACTCAAGTCAAGAAAACAGAAGAAAAACAGTGGTTAACCGAGGTTTCTTCTATCCCTTTACAGCAGTCTTTGAGAGACTTAGAGACAGCCTATTCTAACTTTTTTGCATCTTGCAAGGGAGAAAGAAAAGGAAAGAAAGTCAAACCTCCTAAATTTAAGAAGCGTAAATCTAAACAATTAGCAAGATTTACCGATAATGGTTTTACCGTTAACCAACACTGCGTTACTTTAGCGAAAATCGGTGATTTAAGAATAGTTTGGAGTCGCCCATTACCTTCTAAACCTTCTAGCGTCACCGTGATCAAAGACGCATCAGATCGATACTTTCTTAGTTTTGTCGTCGAGATTCAGTCCGAAATACTTCCCAATAATGGGGAGTCAGTGGGAATTGATCTAGGGATTGCTACCTTTGCTACCCTCTCAACAGGAGAAAAGATAGACGCACCGAAACCGTTAAAGAAACGATTAAAACGACTAAGAAAAGCACAGAAAAACCTTTCTAGAAAACAGAAGGGAAGTAAACGACGGGAAAAAGCTAGGAAACGAGTAGCTAGAATCCACGCAAAGATTAAAGACACTCGCACTGATTTCTTGCATAAACTATCCACTAGAGTTGTTCGTGAAAATCAAACGATAATTTTAGAGGATTTAAACACATCGGGAATGGTTAAAAATCGCAAGTTGTCCCGTGCTATATCAGATTTAGGATGGCGTTCTTTTCGAGATATGCTATCGGCAAAATCTGACAAATATGGGCGTGATTTTCGGATAATTTCCCGATGGGAGCCAACGTCTCAGAGGTGTTCCTGTTGTGGGAATATCGGCGGGAAGAAAGCGTTAAATATCCGTGAGTGGGAATGTCTTTTCTGTGGGACTTTCCATGATCGAGACGTGAACGCCGCAATTAATATCAAGGTCGCCGGTGGGCAATCGGAGACCTCAAAAAACGGACGCAGAGGAAAGTGTAAGACTTCTGTTAAAGAAGCAGCATCCCGTGAAGCGTCAACCCAACCGAAGATCGTTCAATTAAGTTTGTTTGATCTGCCGGTCATCACCGTCCGGCCCCGGCGGTGAGGATGTCAATCTCAAACAGAGACGGGGTGCTTGGTTTCCTGTAACAGAGCCAGATATTCCTCCTTAAAATACTTTAGGGTACTTAAAATCGGATTGGGGGCGCTTTGGCCAAGACCACAAAGACTGGTTTCTTTGACCATTTGACAGAGATGTTCTAGGTTTTCGAGGTCGTGAATATCGGCCTTTCGAGCGATAATTTTGGCCAATAATTCAAACATTTGTACTGTTCCCGTGCGACAGGGGATACATTTACCACAGGACTCCTCGCGACAGAACTCCATATAGAATTTCGCCACTTCCACCATACTGGTGGTATCATCCATAACCACCATCCCCCCGGATCCCATCATCGAACCGAGTTTGGCTAAGGATTCGTAATCCACGGGAGTATCGAGTAAATTAGCGGGAATACAACCCCCAGAGGGGCCGCCGGTTTGTACCGCTTTCACTTGACCATCGGGAACACCACCCCCCATCTCCTCGACAATTTCCCGGAGAGTAATGCCCATCGGCACTTCAATCAGCCCATTATTGCGGATTTTTCCCGTCAAAGCGAAGATTTTTGTCCCTTTACTGCTGGCAGTACCGATATTGGCGTACCAAGCGGCCCCCTCGCGGATAATAGCGGCGATATTAGCGTAGGACTCCACGTTATTAATCAGGGTGGGACAACCATCGAGGCCCGATTGGGCCGGATAGGGGGGACGGGTGCGGGGAGTGCCGCGGCCGCCTTCGATGGAATGGATGAGAGCGGTTTCCTCTCCACAGACAAAAGCTCCCGCCCCGATGCGGATATCCACCTTAAAATCGAAAGTGGACTCGAATACTTGGGAACCCATTAAACCAAATTTTTTGGACTGATTAATCGCTTTTTGCAGACGATCGATCGCCAGAGGATATTCGGCTCTAACATAGATATAACCATGATCCGCCCCCACGGCATAGGCAGCGATCGCCATTCCTTCCAGGACTAAATGGGGGTCACTTTCCAAGACACTACGGTCCATAAACGCCCCGGGGTCGCCTTCATCAGCATTACAGATAACGTATTTTTGTTGACCCGGTTGTTTAGCCACCGTCGCCCATTTTAAACCGGTGGGATAACCCGCACCTCCCCGGCCGCGCAAACCGCTTTGGGTGATTTCCTCCACCACCTGGGCCGGAGTCATCTCGTAGAGGGCCTTGTAGAGAGATTGATAACCCCCGACGGCGATATATTCCTCAATGCGATCGGGATCGATTTTACCGCTATTTTCCCGGACAATTTTGACTTGATGGGAGAAAAAGGGATGTTTTGAGTCCCCTAATTGCACCTCGGTTTTGCCGCCGTTTAAGGCCGCAATAATGCTGGCCGCACTTTCCGGGGTGACTTCTTCGTATAGGAGATCCTGGGGATCCACTTCCACCAACGGACCGCGACCACAAAAACCCATACAACCGACCCCGACCACTTCGACTTTATCCTCTAGGTCTGCTTCTTTGACGGCAGTGGCGAGGTTTTTTTTGATTTGGAGGGAGTTAGCAGCTTGGCAACCAGTGGAAGTGCAACAATGCACCCGGATGCTTTTTTGTCTAGTTTTTTCTTTCTCGGCCACTGCCAATAATTCTTGTAAGTCCATATTCTTCTCAATCCACTAGAGTGAAAAATTACTGGGAGAAACTCTGTAGTTTCGCTAAGACAGTCTCCGAATCTTGTTTAGGGGCCACGACTCCATCGAAGACCACGGCCGGCGCAATCCCACAGGCCCCGATACAACGGGCCGACACTAGGGAAATTTCTCCATCGGCGGTGGTTTCTCCCACTTTGACATCAAAGGTGTTTTCGATGTCTTCGAGGATTTTGCCGCTGCCTTTGACATAACAAGCAGTCCCCATACAGATGATACAGGTGTGTTTTCCCGCCGGTTTCAGGGAAAAGAGATGGTAGAAGGTTGCTACCCCATAGACGCGACTGAGGGGCAGTTTTAGCGCCCGGGCAACGTAGAGGAGAACATCTTCTTCTAGGAATCCAAAGGCTTCTTGGGCTTTGTGCAGGACTTCAATCAGGGCTGATTGATTATATCCTGCCCGCTTCATGGTGATGTCGAGGACTTTGAAGCGTTTATCGCCACTGGGATGCTCTTTTTTCTCCGTTTGACGAGGATTGGCAGTTTGCATAAATCTGAACCAAATAAATTTTAGGGGCGATGACGGGAAAAAGATGGAGAGTTGTCGGTTTTCCTTGGTCATCTCCCTGCTTTTATTCTGACACTGGCTCCGGAGGGCGATCGATAACTTTATCTTTCCTTTAGTTATTGGGGGATAGGGGATTTTTCGGCCTTGTCAAATTGAAAGATGCTCCGAATCAGCCTGGAACTGAAATTACTTTGATAGCAAGGATTGCATTGCATCTTTCCTATAATAGTGTTTAATCAACGAATAGGGCCTTTTATGGCGGGCTTAAGTGGGGAACAAGAGTCGCTCGATTTAGCAGTGGAATATAGCTAGGTAATAGCTGTAGGGCTAATTCATGAATTAGCCCTACAATCAATTATGATGAACCCTGGAAATAGAAAACGGGTTTCTTCGATAAACCCGTTTTCTGCGGGTTTTTTTGCGGGAAGCATCCCCCTCTCCTCGTAGGTTAAAGGGATGAGGTCATAACAATCTGTTGCCACAACCGACTTTTCAGAATACAATAGAGAAGAGTAGTCATTCATCACTCAGATTAGTTAAGATGATATTACATGACTAATAATATTGACCATGATCGCTTATTTAAGGAGTTAATCTCCACCTTTTTTGTCGAATTTATTGAGTTATTTTTTCCTCAATTAATCGATTATTTAGATAGGGACTCGATTACTTTTTTAGACAAAGAAGTATTTACCGATGTCACGGAAGGAGAAAGACATGAAAGCGATTTAGTCGCACAGGTTAAGTTTCGAGGAAAAGAATCTTTTTTTCTGATTCATGTGGAGGCGCAGGAAAGTTCCCGCAAGTGGTTTAACCGGCGAATGTTTACTTATTTTGCTCGCTTTCATGAGAAATTTGTCTTACCGATTTATCCGATTGTAATTTTTTCTTATTCAAAGCCCAAAAAGAGCAGCGATTAGTCAATATGTAGTCGATTTTCCTGATTTTAAGGTCTTAGAATTTAACTATCAAGTAGTGCAGTTAAATCGATTAAATTGGCGAGATTTTCTCAATCAACCGAATCCGGTTGCTTCAGCTTTGATGGCGAAGATGAACATTGCCGAGAAAGAGCGAGCAAAAGTTAAGGCGGAATGTCTGCGCTTGTTAATTACTTTAAAGTTAAATCCTGCAAAAATGCAATTAATTTCTGGATTTATCGATACATATCTCAATCTAAATCCGGTCGAAGAGATACAATTTCAAGAAGAGATTAGCACATTTAGTCAACCCGTACAGGAGGGAGTTATGCAAATTAC
>NZ_JADBTF010000090.1:0-11168 GCF_020246295.1 Microcystis sp. M090S1
GCTAATAAACATAGCAAAATTATAGATGATTTCCTGACCTAAGATCACATTTTATTCTTTTTTCCACTTCAATCTAAGAATTGAGAAAAAAGCAAAACCTTATATTATACCATAAAAAAATTATGCAAGAGGTCTACTAAATAATCAATATACGATTCTTTTGGGTCTTCTGATCCTAAATCAACAACCCCCACTAAGTTTCTTGTCCAAGGATCAAGATCGCTTAAATCATCTGTTAGGGAATGAGAAGTATTTTCTGAGGATACATTCTGACGAAAAACACGACCATATTCTAATGCTTTCTGAAAAGCCTCCTGATCAGAAATTGATCCAGAAAGATCATCTAACCAGTTTTCAGACGAAGATTTTTCAGTTTCCAAATCGACCAAACCTGTTAAATTTTGTGTAGAGGCATCAATATCATTGAAATTATCTGCTAGGGAATGAGAAGTATTTTCTAAAGATACATTCTTAGGATTAAATCCCTCTTGAATTCTGAAAATTATTAAACTACTATAAGCTCTCAATTGGGTGACTAAACATTTGTCAGTATCTTGGAAATATTCGGTTATAGTACGATGAGAAATCGATAGAGTATTTTTAGCTCCCTTGTCAATTTGCTCTAGTTCTGAATCAGCAAACATATCAATAAACACATCTATCGTTTCCGAGAGAAGGAGTGAACCTTCCACCACTCTGATTAAATCGGCTTTTTCCTCACCCGTCTTTCCCTCATTGATCTGAGCAAGGCTGATAAATAATTGATTATAGGCAGTAATTTGATTAGTAAATTGGTCTATATATTGGATTAACTCCAGTGCTGAATCCTCATCTCTATACTGTTTCCATACCTGAAACCATAATTCATCAATTTGACAAAATATATCGGCTCTTGCTTGATAAGTTTTAGAGTTATCCATAACTCGATCGAGCAAAATCTTAGTTTCTTGTAGTAAATTATCCAGTATGATTCGATCAGAATCGGTGACAATTTGAGCAAGTTTATCTGTAATATCTTGGAGATTTTCTAACAAAAATTGTCCTAAATTTTCCCGTTCGACTGAACTTGGCAGACTATTCATCGTATTTACCTCTCCTAAGACTGACAATCAAACAGAATTGAGTAGTCAAAATCATCAGCCCTAAACCTCGATTGTAACAATTTTGGGGTCTAAATCCTGTTTAAAAGGTATAGGAGAGGGGGAATTATAAATTATGAAGTGGGGAAGTGGGGAAGTGGGGAAGTGGGGAAGTGGGGAAGTGGGGAAGTAGGGAAGTGGGAAGAATAAATAAAAATAATCTCCTGTCTCCTGTCTCCTGTCTCCTGTCTCTTGACTCGGAGACTACTGGCTCCTTGCTCCTCAATCTAGCGTCTGTGAGGAATTGAGAAATTGAGGATGATTTGATAGGATGTTAGTACAATCGGGGAATAGTAAAGAAAAAACCCCCTATTGCTCATGAGTCAAAATCCCAATTCTTCCTCGCGACCACTGCAGCCGCTGCCGGTTCCCTCCATGCCGATACCTCCCTCAGAGTTAATCAAGGGAACCAGCACGGGGACAACTCAAGAAATGAGCCAACAGGTGGCGACACCGACCAAAAACGTGCCGAATATGCCGCAAAATGGTCAAATTCCCGCCCCACGTCCTCCCCAAAATCGCACTCCCAGTCAGGCTGCTTCTCCCCAAACCCCACCCCGGCCGGGTCGCGCTCCCAATCAACCCACCTTAGAACATTTGATCCGGATGGCCTTTGATCGGGGTTATTCGGACGTTCACCTGGGAGTTGGAGAAAAACCCCGGATGCGGGATCGTGGTGAAATGATTATTCTCGACTATCCTGAAATTGACATCAACACTTTTTATAGCTGGTTACGGGAAATCCTAGGGGAAGAAGAAATCCTTCGCTTTAAAAAAGACCTAGAATTTGATGGTGCAACTCAGTACGAATTCGCTAGGGTGCGGATTAATATCTTTGAAAGTCTGCGCGGTCCGGGCATGGTTTTGCGTCTAATTCCCCTGAAAATCCTCACTATGGAACAATTGCGCTTACCGGCGGTGTTCCGGAATGTGTGCGATGTGCATAAGGGATTGATTTTAATCACCGGTCCGACGGGTTCAGGGAAATCCACCACCCTAGCAGCCATGATCGATTACATCAATAAAGAACAAGCCAAACATATTATCACCATCGAAGATCCGATCGAATTTGTCCATCAAAGTCGTCGCAGTTTGATCAAACAAAGGGAAGTGGGAATGCACACCCATGAGTTCGATAATGCCCTAAAAGCCTCTTTGCGGGAAGACCCAGATATTATTCTGGTGGGGGAGATGCGGGACAAATCCACCGTTAATACTGCCCTGAAAGCTGCCCAAACTGGTCACTTAGTCATGGGAACCCTGCACACCAACAGCGCCGTTAAAACCCTGGAGCGGATTTTAACTCTTTATACCGCCGAGGAACGGGAATCGATGCGGGTGGCGATCGCAGAATCCTTGGTTTGTATTATTTCCCAGGGTTTATGTCGCACCACCGATAGTAAACGGGCTGCTTTTCACGATATTCTCGTCAACACAGAAACCGTCAAAGATTACATTCGCAGCGGCAAAAATGACGAAATTATCGAATTAATGAGAGATGGCGAATATGATGGCATGATTACCACTAATCAATCTCTGTTTAACCTCTATCAAGAGGGACGGATTAACGATGAGGTCGCCCTGGAAATGTCCCCGGTTCCCAATGAAATGGCGATGATGCTGCGGGGTAGAATCTAGAAAAACCCTGAAGGATTTCCTTGCGGGGTCAAGAGTTTAGTAGTCTAGAAAAATAGAAGCTCCTATTGATTCCCTAGGGGAACCCCTCAAGTGACCACTTCCGCGATTGTGTTGCCCGATATTTTTAAAGGCATCGCCCTGTTTACCCCCGGGGGCGACCTGATTTACTGTATCGATCCTGATAAACAAACTCATTGGCATCTGAATCTCTGCGCTGCTCTCCAGTCCGCTTTAGGGTTGCCAGAACCCCCCCATTTTTTAGTTCCGAGTTTTACCGCTACCATCGATCGCTGGCGAGATTCCTACAGTCACCGTATTCATACTAGAGCCGAAGTCTATCCCCTTGTCCGTCGCTATCAGCCTTTATTAAATGCTATTTTCGCCACGGACGAGCGAGCTTGGTTTACTGTACCTTGGCAGGAACAATCCTCTAATCCCACTATCTTAGAAACCTATCGTCAGCAGTTTCCCCAACTTTGGCAATCCCACGATCTGATTCTCCGTTATCAGGAACGCCCCGCAACGACTTCGGGGATTAGTGCTGACTCTGACTATACTAACCCTAGTCCCAAGGGTTATGTTTTGCGGTTATTTGTCTCCGGTAATAATGCCAATACTAAACACACCCTAGAATCGATCCATCAGCTTCTAGAGCGAGAATTACACCATCCCTATACCCTGAAAGTGATCGATATCTCTAAGCATCCAGAACAAGCGGAATCTAATCATGTCTCTGCTATTCCCACTTTAGTCCGGGTTTGGCCGCAACCGGTGAAACGCATCATCGGCGAATTTGAGGATTTACCGCGAGTATTACAGATTATCGCCACCGCTTAGGGTTTAAAGACTTCTGACTCGATTCCTCGCCACCATTCGCCCAATTTCATTAAGTCTTGCTGAATATCATCCAATTCTTGGATATATTCCTGTTGGGAAAGACTGGCACGACGTTCTTGCAGTTTTTTGAGACGCAATTGCACCAACAGCCAAGGCTTAGAAATACCGTTAGTTTCTTCGATATAGCGAGCGATATCCTGACTATCCATAGTTTTTTACTGTTATTATCCTATATTTTCTCAAATTAACCCGAGACTCCTTTTTTTTAGTTGCAGAAGATTATGTTTGATTTTAGCCACTATTACCCCTACGAAGAATTAGTTTCTTTCCTGAAAAACCTAGCCTCATCCTATCCTAATTTAATTAGCCTCACCTCGATCGGTAAAAGCTACGAAAATCGAGATATCTGGTTAACTACCCTCACAAATCAAGCCACAGGACCCTATTTAGAAAAACCTGCCTATTGGATTGATGCTAACACCCATGCGGGGGAAGTAACAGGCTCTGCCGTCGCTCTCTACACTATCTCTCATCTTTTGCGCCAATACGGTCATAATTCCCCAATTACCAGACTTCTTGACCATTACACTGTCTATATTTTGCCGCGATTAGCCGTGGATGGAGCAGAAAAATATCTCACCACTCCCTATATGTTACGATCGAGTATTCGCCCCTATCCCCACACGGATGAGAAACCGGGGCTATATCCTGAAGATATTAACGGCGATGGTTTAATCTTACAAATGCGCCAAAAAGATACCTGTGGCGCTTGGAAAATTTCTGAACAAGATCCTCGCATTATGGTGCGTCGCGAACCGGAGGAATTTGAAGGAACTTTTTACACTTTGCTCACCGAAGGTTTAATCCGCGATTACGATGGCTATAATTTTACCACTGCCCCCACCCTAGAGGGCCTGGATTTTAACCGCAATTATCCCGTTTATTGGGTTCCTGAAGGGGAACAACAAGGGGCTGGCAATTTTCCTTTTTCGGAGCCAGAAACCCGTGCAGAAGCCGAATTTTGGGCAAATAACACCAATATTAATGGCTTCGTTACCTATCATACCTATTCAGCAGTCATGTTGCGTCCCTATAGCACCCATCCCGATGAATATTTCCCCGTGGAAGACTTAGAAATGTATAAATATATTGCTGATAAGGGAAAAGCAATGACTGGTTATGAATGCGTTTCTGTCTATCACGATTTTCGTTATCATCCCAAAGAAGTGACTAACGGTGCCATGGATGATTACGGTTACGATCATTTTGGTTGGTATGGTTTTACGGTGGAGTTATGGGATGCACCCACCCAAGCAGCAGTGAAAAAAGATGATTATATTCAATGGTTTCGCTGGCATCCTTTTGAAGATGAATTGAAGTTACAGCGTTGGAATGATGAGAATTTAGCGGGAAAGGGTTTTATTAATTGGCAAAGTTTTCATCACCCCCAATTGGGAGAGGTGGAAATTGGCGGTTGGGACTTTAAAAATGTCTGGCAAAATGCCCCAGAAAAGTATTTACCAGATTTATGTGAGAAACAATGTCAGTTTACTATTGCCCATGCTTTAATGTCACCTCTTTTAGCTATCTCTCGTCTTGATCTTAAGTCGGAGGGAAATGGTATTTATCATCTGGTTTTACAGTTGGAAAATCAGGGATTCTTACCCACTTATACCAGTAAAAAGGCACTGGAAAGAAAGATTGTTCGTCCCATTCAAGTCAAGTTAAATTTAGCCGATGACGTGAGTTTAATAGTGGGAAAATTAGAGCAGGAAATCGGTCACTTAGAAGGGCGATCAAATAAAGTATATAGTAGTCTTGCTCACGGTTTAGATTATCGCCGTACGGTGGAATGGGTGATTAAGGGAGTTTCTGGTCAAGAAATCGAGATTATCGCTATAGCTGAAAGAGCAGGAACAGTCAGACAAAAAGTGATTTTATAGAGCTATTTTGTTCGATAAAATTGTTAAATAAGTCTCGTTGGATTCTGTGGGTAAAACTCGCAATTTTTGGCTGCGAAGATCCGGTTCTAATCCCAAAGCTTCTAAAGGAATTACTCCTAATAAATTGTTTTGACCTCCGGGTAATTCCAAACATTCAAAAGTTCCTTCCCGTCCCGCGATAATCAAGGTGGCATCGCGAAAAATTCTCGCTTTTCCTATCCCTTTAGCCGTAGCCACATCTACTTCTTTTAAAAGCTGTAAACCCAAGCTGGAGATTACTTCCGGCACCAGACAAAGAGTAGTTGCTCCCGTATCCACCAAGACATTTTCTAGGGTAAGAGAGCGAATTTGATCGGGAGAAATCACCGCCGCCGCCGCTAAAATTTGATCCGCGCGATTGATAACTGTAATGGTGGTGTAGATTTTGCCCATATCTTCTGCAATAACTGCTGGCTCAACCATAAGATTACCCTCAATTCTACCTTCAATTATACCCGAATAATTGCCAACAACACTGTCTAGTAATTTTAATTATTAATCCGGCCATCGGGCATAATTGCACCGCGGAAGTTAACTCCCATCAGATTAGCACTCATTAACTCGGCACCAGTTAGATTAGCATTACTTAAATCGGCACCGGTGAGATTTGATCTAGCAAAGAAAGCATCGACTAAATCCGCTTCGCTGAAATTAACTCCTGAAAGATTAGCCCTTCTTAAGTCAGCATGATTCATTCTTGCTGCTTGAAAATTAGCTTGACTAAGATTAGCTCGATCAAATTTTATTTGAGTCATAATTGCACTATAGAAATTTGCCCGCATTGCTTCCGTATCGGTCATTTTTGACCGCACTAAATTGGCTCCCGCTAGATTTGCCCCCACTAAATGCGCCCCGATTAAATTAGCATCAGTAAGTAAAGCATCTTGGAGATTAGCATTAGTTAAATCCGCTTTTCTGAGGTCAACATTGCACAAATTAGCCTCCTTTAAATTGGCTCCTACTAGATTAGCTCGCACCAGATTAACCCCTTTCATATTAGCCCCTTGCAGGTCGGCGCAGGAGAAATTAGCCCCTTGTAAATTAGTGTTATGATTTTTCTTTTCCTGACGCATATTTGTTCCCCGCAAACAAGCACCAGTGAGGTTAGCACCACTTAAATTAGCCCCCCGTAAATCCGCCCCGATTAAGTTAGCATCAAGTAACGTCGCTAGGGTTATATCGGTATCACGAAGATTAGCCCCTTGTAGCATCGCTCCGTGTAAATTGGCACTGCGTAAATCTGCCCCATTTAAGTCAGCTTGGTTGAGACTAGCACCGCTTAAATTAGCTGTCACAAGATTAGCTTGAGCGAGATTAGCCCGGTTAAGATAGGTAAAGAGAAGATTGGCTCCGTGCAGATCTGCTTCATTTAAAACAATGCCAATTAAGTCAGCACCAACTAAATTAACTCCGGGTAATTTTAAGCCACTAAATTGAGTTTCTCCCTCGGCATAACGTGCAATTAATTCGTTGGGTTTCATAGGTAGAATATCCAGATAAATTTGGGTAAAAAATTAAAGAATTTTTTGTAAAGTTTGCACCAGAATACTGGCGGTTTGAACGTTAGCATCCGTATCCATTTGGGTTTGAGCAATATTGTATAGTTGAACTTCGATATCCTGGAGGGATTTACCACTTTGGATGAGTTGTTTTAGTAAATCTTCTAGGGTATAACTTCGCAGAGTTGACCAATCTTGACCGCTCCGATTACAAGGATGAAATAGGAGCGAGAAAATCAATATTTTGGCTCGTAAAGGATTAGCATACTGGAAAATTTCTAAACGAATTTCAAAGGGGTCGTAGGCGGTAATTTGTGGGGAATTACTGGGGTTGTTATTTGAGGAAGCCGGCTCGGCAAAGGGCAATTCCATGACTAATTGCGGTTCATTTAGATTGATGATCGAAGAGGAAAAATCCACAGGTTCACTTCTAGAGGGGGAGAAAGATGTGGTTTTAGCCGCAGAATCAGAATCATTCTTTAGATGAACTATTTGAGTGTTCAAGATTTGACTTTTTGACTCATTATCCTCTTCTTCGTCATCGTTATCAGTATCGTAGAGAGGCTCTAGTTGGGCAAGAATAATATCGGCTAGGGCTAGGTAGAGAGCTTTTTTATTAATATTTTCGGCAATTTGCTTGAGAGTTTGTCGCAAGCTTAGGAAATTGGGATTGTTTCGCTGAAGTTCTAAAACAATATTTTTTAAGCCATAATTATTAATCACCGCTTGATCGTTTTCCCAACGATTTTTACAAGCGGCAAACATTAATTTTTGAATTCTCGCTGTCTCTCGATGATTTTCTATTCCACTAACCACCTGTCTTAATAAATTATCTTCCTCGTTGTTGACATCATTATTAACGGTGGTGAAGCTAGGGTTAACTTCTGGCTCTACCAGTAATAATTGATTGTCGTAGGCGGCAGCCATATTACTATATAATTGACTGATTTGCTCGATAATAACCGTGGCTACTCCCAGATAAACTTTAGGACGATTGAGGGTTTTAACTAATTTATAAACAGAAAAAGTTAATTGTTCTTTATTGGTTTTGAGTTGCACTAACTCCTTCACCAAGTCTTCCATAGCCACACTGTTCAAAATATTAGGCTCATTTTCCCAATATTTTTTACAGATACAAAAGATTAATTTTTTGATCCGTAATTTTTCTTCGTGGCTGTCGAGATAGCGAACTACATCATTAAAAACGTCGATGGATAATTGCATAGTAACCTCTGATCCGAGAAAGGAGCCAGCCCTCGCACGCCTCTCCTCTACTATAGCGGTATGCTATTGGTCTCTCGCGAGTCAGCTTGTCAGAATACATAACTTATTCCTTGCTTTTAGTGCCTGAAAATATCCTAACCTAAAAGCGTGGCACTATTGAGTTGGGGTTGCCAGATCTGGTCTATCTTCCCTAAGATTACCCAGCCTAATTCCTCAAATTAGCAAACGATTATTTTTTCGCCTGGCTCGTTTTTAGTACAAATGTTCGGACAAAATCGGAGTAAAGTCTTTAAGTTTAGACGACCGATGCCCGATAGGGTTAGAGTAATCAGGGAGAAACTGATTTATCGAGAGGCCATATCATCCCATGCTAGAACTCTACCAATTTGAATTATCTGCCTATTGTGAGAAAGTCCGTCTCATCCTCGACTATAAAGGACTTGCCTATAAAAAAAGGGACGTGGTGCCGGGGGTGGGACAATTGGAATTATTCCGTCTTTCCGGACAGCGCCAAGTTCCCGTCCTCAAGGATGGCGATACTTATATTGCTGACTCGACGGAGATTGCTTTTTATCTCGATCGCAAGTATCCTGAAAAACCAATTATCCCCACAGATCCCCTACAACGGGGTCAATGTTTATTAATCGAAGAATGGGCCGATGAATCCCTAGGATTAAAAGGAAGAACCGCTTTTCTCGGCGCTTTTGCCCAAAATCAAAACTTTCGTACCGCTTTTTTACCCCAGGAAACTCCCGGTTTTATGCGCTTGTTGCTGGGTTCTATGCCAGGGGAATTAATTGATATTTTGGGAGCGGGTGTAGGTCTGGGAAAAGATGCTATCAATACAGCGAAAAAGGGGCTACAACAGGATTTAGAGGCTTTGAACCTCATTTTAACCAATCGTCCCTATTTAGTCGGGGATCAGCCCACTTTAGCCGATTTAGCCGTGGCGGGATTAAGTGTACTGCTTCAGTTTCCCCAGGGTTCCTATCTCAACTTACCCAGGGAATTGCAAGGCAAGGGGATTCCGGGGTTAGCCGATAATAGCGCCTACGAGGGCTTTTTTGCTTGGCGCGACCGTCTTTATAGTCAATACCGTCAAACTATCACCCCGGGAAGTTCCACCCCTCCTATCGATTCCCCCAACTCCATCCAGATTGAATAGCAGCGCTTGACTAGGGTGGTGGGGTGTGGGGTGTAGGGTGCAGGAATTATGAATTATGAAGTGGGGACGTGGGGAAGTGGGGAAGTGGAGCATTGGGATGAAATTTCCCTAAACCCGTAAACCCCTAAATCCCTATCACCCCAAAACCCTATCTCCTGACTCCTATCTCCTGACGACCGACGACCGGCTCCTAACTCCTGTTAAGATTCCCGTAAAACGTAGCCCACACTACGCACGGTATGAATGAGGCGTTTTTGACCACCAGCCTCCATCTTCAGGCGTAAATAGCGAATATACACCTCAATAACGTTTGATTCTCCTCGAAATTCGTCTCCCCAGACATTTTCGAGAATTTGCTCCCTCGATAATACTTCCTTGGGGTGAATCATGAGGTAGCGCAGCAGTTCAAATTCCTTCATCGTCAACTCAATATTTTTGTTTTTATAGGAGAGACGACGACTGGCTAAATCTAATACTAAGTCACCGAAACGCAATTGTTCGGGGATAATTTCCAGAGGTTGCAGGTAAAAACGGATTAATTTGAGAAAAGATTGCGAATTATAGGGTTTGAGAAAATAATCGTCGGCTCCCGCTTCCAAACAGGCGAGACGTTCTTCTAGGGTTTCTTGAGATACTAACAAAATAATATAAACGCGACTTCCCTGGGAACGTAAACGACGACAAAAATTCACACCGGCCTCCGCTGCGAGGAAGCGATCGAGTATAATCATCGCTGGCTGCCAACTTTTCACTTCTGGGAAAGCGATATCAATGCTAGGCACGCTCAGGGGACGATAACCTGCTTCTTTCAAGTCCGCACTAGCTAGTTTAGCGATATTCTCCTCAATTCCCACCAAGAGAATTGAAGAACTCGGAACGGATGTACTCATAAATCAGCAGCGGTAAAGAAATAGGAAAGACAGGGAGGGGACTACCTAATTATAGTTAATTGATTCTTGCCTAACCGATTTAATAAAAAAGTTAACGCTGTGGTGCGTTGGACAAAATTACCATTGATAGACCAACCGGTCACTCGATCGGGGGACGACCAGAGGCTAAGATGATCTACAGGTGGATCTGCATAAAAATTTTCTTGACCGCTACCCAATAAACAGGAACTCCAATGGGTAAAATAATCGTGACTAAGGCGATAAATGGGAAAATTACCGATTAATGGCACTCCCCACCCGTCCAGAGCTATTAAAGCGGCAATTTTTGCCCCTTGAGCTTGCCAATAATGAGCTAAAGCGATCGCATTTACCACCCCCGCACTAAACCCAATCAAGGTTAGAGCTTCTTCCGGTGAAAAAGCTTCATTTAAGCAAGAAAAAGGCGAAATAATAATATAGGAACGTAATTTGACCGATTTGCTCCCCAGATGTCCTAAAAAATCCTCGGTCAATCTAGAATCATGAAAACCCGTACAAATTACCAAAGACATACAATTAATTGACACTCCCCGAAGCGCTCATGGGAGGGATTCTCGAAGCTCATCACTGCGCTTTCTGGTTTCCCCTACTCACGTCTTACACGATTATGTCCTATCCGAACCTACTAGAATATCACTTGTTATCTAGGGTTTGCTGAAAAAGTTTTTCCTAGGGGCAGGGTGTAGGGTGTAGGGTGTGGGGTGTTGGGTTTTACCGATTTTGAGGGGGTCAATTACCTAATTTTCAGGGAAAAA
>NZ_JADBTF010000091.1:0-15394 GCF_020246295.1 Microcystis sp. M090S1
CCCCCCAAACCCCCCGTTGGGGGCGTGGCGCCGCCCCCAAACCCCCCGCGCATTAGTTTTTCGGTGGGATGCTTACACGCAGCTGCTGACACATCTGTAATCATTTAAGAGTCACTCCACTTGCAGGAGTGCCTCTCCTGATATTTAGCCTATACTCAACGGATTTAGTATCAGGTCACTGATTACTGTTTACTGATCACTGAAAATACTCCCCACTTCCCATTTATGCCCAAAATCCATCACTTTGAACTATTACCTTCCACTAATACTCAAGCTTGGCAATTATTAGAATCGGGGGAAAATCCGCCTTTTGTGGTGATTGCTAGTCAACAAAGTGCCGGGAGAGGACAATGGGGACGGGAGTGGATTTCTGAACCGGGAGGATTATATTTATCTTTGGCGTTAAATCTGGATTTAGAGGTGGATAAATCTGCCCATCTCGTTCTCGCTACAGTTTGGGGCATCGCTCATCACCTGAATTGTCAAGAAATACCCGTTAAAATCAAATGGCCGAACGATTTAGTCCTATTAGGGCGCAAACTAGGGGGAATTAACCTAGAAACCCGTATTCAGGGCCAAAACATCCCGCAAGCAGTCATCGGAGTGGGCATCAATTGGGCTAATCCCGTCCCCCCCACGGGTATTAATTTACAAGCTTTTACTGGCAATAAAATCACCTCGATCGCTCAATTAACCGATGTCACCAGCGATGCTATCCTATACGGCTATGAATATTACTGTAATCACGGCATAAAAGCCTTATTAGCCTCCTACTTAGAACTTTTTGCCAATTTTGGTCAAAAGATAGTTTTCGAGGGCTATCAGGGCATAATAACAGGGGTAAGCGATCGAGGGGAATTAAAAGTTAAACTCACCTCGGACAATGCCAGTAGCGAAATCTATCTACCGGCGGGTAGGGTCAGTCTCGGCTATAATTGAGTCTAAATATTTTTTTGACTAAACTGTGAGAAGTGAGGCCGCCCTATGTATCCTTCATCGGTGATATTGAAACTTTTTCTCGGAAAATCCTTAAAAAAGAAGCTGAGTTTATGCAGTGGTCTCGGTTTAGTGATCAGCGGTCTGCTCACTCTTGCTCCCAATGCGATCGCTAATTCCGAAACTGGCAGCGAAACCCCGGTAGTGGAAAATGCCGCCCCGACTCTGAAAGCCCCCGTTATCAAAGAAAATACTAATCCCGCCCCCCGTCTGGCTATCCCTGAAAACCATCAAACCGATATGCCTACCCTTGCCCCCCGGGCCGGCGGTAAAAATAATTTTATCGATACCAGAAACTTTAACCCCCCCAGTTCCGTTGTCGTCACCGAGCGCCGCAGTGGTTGCCAAACCATCGCCCAAAATGGTCAACTGGTAGGAGGTAGCTGTAATCTGGCGGCCCGGGCCTCCCGTCGTCAGCCGGTCAGCACTGTGGCCAAACCCTTACCCCCGGTTAATCTGGCCCGGGTGCGTCTCAATCCTAATCCGGCCGTGCGGGTAGGACGGCAGCCCCGAAATCAGCCGGTTATCGCTAATAATTCCCTGCGTCGTTATGCCCCCACTCTCGTGGCTTCTAGCTCCCCGGTACGTCTGGCCGCCCCGACGGTGATTGCCAGTCAGGTGGTAGCCCTCAATCCCCCGGAATGGAATGGCGTAAAATTGGCTTTGGCCCCGGTGACTCGCGCAGAAGTGGAAGCAATCAGCGAAGCGACCACCTATGAGCGGGCCACCCGTTTAAGTCCCACGGATTCTAACCAAACTCAACGCACGGATTTACTCTTTCCCCTCGCCCTTCCCGCCCAAATTACCTCGGTTTTCGGGTGGCGAAATCATCCAGTCAGCGGGAATCGGGCCATGCACGCGGGTACTGATTTAGGCGCACCGATGGGAACACCTGTATTAGCCGCCTACGCAGGGGAAGTGGCCACCGCCGACTGGTTAGGAGGTTACGGATTAACGGTGATTTTACGTCACCTCGATGGTAGTCAAGAATCTCGTTATGCCCACCTTTCGGAAATTACCGTCAAACCGGGAGAATGGGTGGAACAGGGGGCGGTTATCGGTCGTGTGGGTAGTACGGGACTTTCTACCGGTCCGCACCTACACTTTGAATGGCGACACCTAACCGAACAGGGTTGGACCGCCGTAGATGCCGGTTTACATCTAGAATTAGCCCTCGATAATCTGGTGCAGAGAATGCAAATGGCCGCAGCCACTGACTCTAATCAGAATTAATTGGTCTCGGCTGACAACCATAGCAGTTTTTGGAGCTTAAAAACGCATCGTTGAGCTTTTGCCCAATTGATGCGTTTTCATACATTCGCAGTATTAAGTAGTTGGACAAAAATAAAGTTAACTGTGGGGTAAGGAGTCGGTCGTCAGGAGTCAGGAGACAGGAGACGGGAGACAGGATACACGCTAAGATACAAATAATAAACTTGAGAGAAGCACTTGATTAAATATGACTCTAACTAACGTTGAAGTAAATCCCTCGACTCCAGAAGATTTTTTAGATTCTGAAACATTAGTACAGGTCGATTTAATGCAGCAAAAGATTCAACAATATATACAAACCCTATCAGTAGAAAATTTAAAGATGATTCTAGAATTTGCCGCTTATTTGTCAGATAAAGAAAGTGAAAAGGCAACGCAAGAAATTAGAGCAATCCCGAATATTATGGAACATTTGAAAGAAGCTGAAATGGATTTACAATCAGGTTGCCTCATTGATTGGGAAAGCTGAGATGACTTATAAAGTCCGTTTGACAGCTAAAGCAAATAAAGTTTATTCTGAAGCGGATCCAATCTTAAAAAAGAAGATTGCTAAGTGTTTAAAACTCCTTCAAGAAACACCGAAGAATTATCCTCAAACTAAAGCATTAAAGGGAGAATTTGCTGGGAAGTATCGCTTCCGCGTTGGAGACTGAGTAACGCACAGAAAACGGGTTTCTCGGAGAAACCCGTTTTCTACTCATGCAAAAGGCTTCGGCCGTGAGCTTTTGCCGAACGGCAAAACGGAGAATAAATAATCAGTTTTTAATAACTGGATTTAGTATCAGTCAGGCGGCAGGAGTTTCAGGCTTTGTTGTCCTCTTTTTTGTACTAATTTATGTACTATGAAAGTGGTAATGCAAGGTTTTTGAAGCTCCCAATTTTGGACTGAGAACCCTACTAGGCGGTTATTTCGGGTATTTCAACCCCATTTGATGCCTAAACATTTCGCAGTTATGGGAAACGCTGTAGCTTAGATGGTTAACCTTTCGAGCAGAGGTTGCAGGGCTTCTTCATAACTGCGCCAGCGCTCTACCGAGCGCTTATATATCGGTTGCCTTACTTGAGTAACACTGGCAGTACGCACTAAGCGATCGGTTTTATGGAACTGCATACAAGCATCATCCCATTCTAATCCGATAAAATCCAGGAGCCGAACCGTTTGCGCCGTTTGCTGGTCAACCGTTTCCTCATAGTCAATTTCCAACATGGGAACCGGCAAAACGCGCCGCCAATGTTCCATAATCCGCCAATATTGCTGAATGCGTTCGGCAATATGAGTTAAGTCGAACGCCCAGCGAATAGACTTAAACTGAGTCATCCAACAGGAAACCGCCACATCCCGCACATCGCGGCGACAATGGATAATCTTGGCATTGGGAAAAGCAGTGACAATCCAGCCCAAAAGACTGTAATTGTCGGGCATTTTATCGACAATTCTCTGGACATTCTCCCTCTGTGTCCCTGCTTTGGTAAGCAGTTGTTCTAACTGTGCCAGATGCCAATCGGCCAGGTGAAGAATCTGAGGTTGACCAAGCTGCTGGAGGCAGTCCCAGACGGTTGTACTGCCGGGATGCCCCATGAGTGCGGGTAGGCTGTTAAAGCAATTACCGGCAAAGTTGCGCTCACCGGCCCCAAATACTTGGGGATGGCTGGCGAGAATCTGCTCCGTCAAAGTCGTGCCGCTGCGGGGCATCCCGACGATGAATACGGGGGCAGTGGAGGGATTGCCCATCCCCTGAGTGCGCTGGAAAAATTCGGGGGTGAAGTGAGCGATTAATTGGTCGATATATTGGGCATAATCATCGGGATTGTAATCCCAGCCTCGCTCCTGCTTGTGGGCGGTGTGTAGTTTGTTGGCAGCGATCGCATGGGTGGCGGCCTGGGCGTAGTTCTTACAACCGTCGTAGTAGTGGGCGAGTCCAAAATGAAGCGCCGACTGTGTGCCTTCTCTGGCCCACTTGGCTTCGAGTAATGTCTCCATCTGTTGAGCATCCTCTGGCGGCAGTTTTCCCCGCAAATTCTGGGCTAAATTGACCAGGGCGGGAATACAGTTAGGATTGACGGCCAGGGCCTCGCGGTTGGCGGCGTTGGCACTTTCCACATCCCCAGCAGAGGCGAGAATGCTGGCTAGATGCGCCCGCAAGCTGGCATTTTCGGGCTTGAGTTCTACTGCTCGATAGGCCACCGCGACTGCCTCTTCTGCGTCGCCATCTTCCCAGAGAGCTTGGCTGAGTCCTGAATAGGCCTCGCCATAGTCGGAATGCTGCTCGATAATTTCTTGGTAGCGAGTGATGGCGGTGGCGCTATCCCCTAAGTCGAGAATTGCCCCAGCGAAGGCACAGCGACTATCAAGGCGATCTGGTTCAATTGCTAGGGCTTTATCGTACCAAGTGAGTGCCTGTGGCAATTCGCTGACTTCTTGCCAAATTTCGCCGATCAGGGTGCAGAGCATGGCGGAATCGGGATTGAGATCGTAAGCTTTGCCATAGGCATCCATGGCCGCTTCCAACTGTCCCAAGGTGCGGAAGACGGTTCCCAAATTCATCCAGGCTTGACTATTTTTCGCTTCAGATTCGGTAGCCCGGCGGCAATATTCTAGGGCGCGTTCCGGTTGCCCGACTGCCAATAAAGTTAGTCCAAAATTGCCCATGGCGTGAGGTAAGTCGGGAGACAGATGGAGGGCTTGTTCGTAAGCCTCGATCGCCGCACGAATCCGCCCTAATTCCCGCAAGGCATCGGCTCGGTAGGCTTGCAGTAGAGCCTGTTCTGGGGCGATTGCGATCGCTTGTTCGTAGGTTGTCAGCGCCTCCTGGTACTGCTCCGAGGCAAAGTAAGTACTGGCGAGGGTGGTGAGGGCATTGGGATAGTTGGGACGCAGTTTTAAGGCTTTTTGACAGGCGGAAATTGCTTCGTTGTAGCGGTGACTCTGGTGGTAAGCTGCGCCTAAGTTGCACTGGTAAATCGGTTCGCGGGGGTTGAGTTTTACTGCTCTCTGTAATAGTCGGACGGCTTGTTCTTTTTCTCCTTGGTTGAGGGCAATCAACCCCGATAAGTTGAGAGCGCCGTGATGGTTGGGATTACTGCTGAGGAGTTGATTGGCGATCGCCGCCGCTTCCTGAAGGCGACCTGTCCGCAGGCGATCGAATCCAGTTTCAATGGTTATACCGGTTGTTTTTGTAGATTTAGAGCGCATAGTAGTATGGTTATAGCATAAGCCAGAAAACGGGTTTCTCATCAACAACCCAGAAACCCGCTTTCTTTAAGAAAGCGGGTTTCTAAAGAAAACGGGTTTCTTTAAGGGTTTCTTCGTTTGATCTTAGACAACAACCCAAAACCTAGTAAACTTCCCAATCCTATGAGGCTAGAAGGTTCGGGAGTAGTAGCAACTGGTTGCTGCTTCCAGTTGGCAGTCTGCCCAATCTGGGTGGGCGACAAACCCGCCAGCAAGCCAGCGGCTCCCAAGGTACTCAAGTCATTGAAAACCGGAGTACCTGCCTGGGCAGCGGCTAAACTATCGTTAAAGTTAGCGAACCACATCAGGCTCTGGGTCTCTCCAGGGGCAAGGTTCAAAGTCCAGATATCCTTAAAGTTATCGAAGATACCATCAAAGACCTCACCCGGTACCGCCGGCGTGGAAGAGGCAAGTTGCCCTCCCGGCCCGAAACGCACGAAAGTTAGAAAGGGATCGGAATCCCTTGGACCATCAGAGGTAATGAACCAACGGTCGAGGGCCGACTGGAAGGCGTTGTCTCCCGTGCTGCTGTCCTCAATCGTACAATTACACTCCAAGTTACCGCCATAGGCGATCGCGGCTGAGAGGAGATTGGCGGTGGTGTTGGTGAAGGTACCAAACACCCGCAGAGTGGGGCTGTCAGCACTCATAAAGTAGTCCAGGCTGGTGTTGATGCCGCCGATGCTGACGGGGCTGATGGTGTTGAGGAAGGTTCCCGCCCCAGTGGTGGTCAGATCCACCTCGTCATTGGGCTGGTTGAAGGATACCCCGTTGACGGTGATGCCACCGAAACCGTCAACGGCATCGACTCGCCCGCCGACAATCTTCGCAGAACCTATGCCATAGGCACTGTTTCCCGTTGCACCAAGGGGACTCACGACAGCCCTGTTGTAGATGTGATATTTAACCCCCCCCTGAGTCACCGTCTGTCCCAGACCGACCACTGCCGCTTGTGCGGGGGCAGCAGCGGCCAGCATCATGCCCGCACCCGCCGCTAGGGCGATGGGGGCCAGCTTCAGCTTGTCGAAGGCGCTATTTTTCAGTTTTGTATTCATAATTGCTTCATCCAGATGTAGATACATTTGTCGGCCATTGGTGTTCTTGTCGGTTGGGTTAAAGCACGGCCCTATCTAACACCAGAGACTAGCTAGGGGCTAGGCTACATACTCTACCCCCCCCGATTGTATCTTAAGATACAATTTATAAAATCTTTATAGATGAATAAATAGTTGCTAGATTTGTGTTAAATTCCGAATCTGTTGATTTTTGTCTAGAAACTCTCGAAAGCCATCACAATCGGGCAGCTTTTAGCTGTGGTAACGAACAACTGGATCGCTGTTTACCCTGAGATCAGAAAAGATGCTAGAAAGCGGGTTTCTTAGCTTAGTTTCTTCAAGAAACCCGTTTTCTGATCTCTTAAGCCGCTAAACTGAGAATAGCTGCTTGTACTTGGCTCTCATTTCTCAGATTGTCAAATAATGCAAATTTATCTTGACTATAGTGCCACTACCCCCACTCATCCCCAAGTAATCGAGCGGGTTGCCACTATTCTCCAGCATCATTGGGGCAACCCCTCCAGTTTACACAGTTGGGGACAGGATAGGGCGACAGTCATCGAAATGGCCAGAGAACAGGTAGCAGGGTTAATTAATGCCAATTCAGACCAGATTATCTTCACTTCTGGCGGCACGGCTATCAAGCTAAAATTGATCAGCCCCCCGGTAAACCGCCCAAGGCTGGTTCTAATGTTAAGGAGAAAAAATAAAAATTCTTGGGTGGGAAATGTGGCCGCATCTCATAATCCACTGATTATCTATTCCCCCTTTTACCTGTTCCCTATTCTAACTGATAACTGATCACCGATTACTGATAACTGAATATGGCTTATTCTCGCATTAAAAAACTAGCAAATTATCTACGTCCCCATTGGCAAATAGTAACTGGGGGGGTAGTTGCTCTGCTTATTGTTAATCTTTTGGGTGTTTATATACCGCTTTTAATCCGGGATAGCATCGATGATTTGAGTAAATCCTTTGACTTTCAAAAAATCATTTATTATCTGATTTTAATTGTCGCTTTAGCCTCGATTATGTGGTTTATCCGCATGATTTCCAGAGTATTGTTATTCGGGATCGGTCGTCAGGTAGAGTTCGAGCTTAAACAAAAAATCTTTCAGCATTTATTAACCCTTGAACCTGCCTATTTTTCTCGGCAAACTTCAGGAGATTTAATCAACCGTGCCACTAGCGATGTGGATAATATCCGTCGTCTGGTGGGTTTTGCTTTGCTCAGTTTGGCTAATACTTTTTTTGCCTATGGGTTAACTTTGCCTGTAATGTTAGCGATTCATATTCCCCTTTCAATCGCCGCTATTTCTGTCTATCCTTTGATGTTAATTGCTGTGCAGTTATTTAGTGGTCGTCTGCAGCGGCAACAGAAAAAAGTACAAGAAAAACTCTCGCATCTGAGCGATTTAATTCAAGAGGATATGAGTGGTATTACTCTGATTAAAATTTATGCCCAAGAAGGTAACGAGCGCCGAGCATTTAAGCAAAGAAATCGCAAATTACTACAGGCTAATTTAGATTTAGTCCAGACTCGTAATTTTCTTTTTCCCCTGATTGAAGCTTTGGCCTATGTCAGTTTATTGGCGTTGCTTGCTCTCGGTACTAGACAAATTATAGCGGGTAATATCACCATTGGGGACTTTATTGCTCTGTTAATTTTGGCAGAAAGATTAGTTTTTCCCACTGCTTTATTAGGTTTCACTATTACTGCCTACCAACAGGGAGAAGTGAGTATAGATCGCCTGGAAACTATCCTATTAGCCGAGGCTAAAATTAAAGACAATGCCGATTGTATTCACTTAAAAAATATTCAAGGAAAAATCACCGCCAAAGCCTTGACTTTTTTCTATCCTGATGCTAAGGAACCCGCCTTAAAATCTCTTTCTTTTACCATTAATCCGGGGGAAACGGTAGCGGTCGTCGGTGCGATCAGATCGGGAAAATCTACCCTTGCTAACGCTATTCCCCGTCTTTTGAATATTGCTGAGGGACAGTTATTTATTGATGATCAAGATGTCACTCAAATTGCCCTGGAAGAGCTGCGAAAAGCGATCGCTTATGTTCCCCAAGAAAGTTTTTTATTTAGTACCACTATTGAAGATAATATCCGTTATGGCGATCCGCTGCTGAATTTTTCGGCAGTGGAATCGGCGGCCAAACAAGCGAGAATTCAGGAGGAAATCGAGAATTTCCCGCAAAAATACGGAACTTTAGTGGGAGAACGTGGGATTACTCTTTCCGGTGGTCAACGTCAACGGGCCTCTTTAGCGCGCGCTTTAGCCATCCAAGCACCGATTTTAATCCTTGATGATGCCCTATCTAGCGTCGATAATCAAACGGCTACAGCTATTTTGGAAAATCTCAGCCAAGAAAGCCAAAAAACCGTGATTTTTATCTCCCATCAATTATCGGCCGCTGCCACTGCTGATCGCATTTTTGTCATGGATCGCGGAGAAATTGTCCAGATAGGAACCCACGAGGAGTTAATCGCAGTCCCCGGAGTCTATCAAAATCTCTGGCAACAGCAGCAGTTAGAATCTAAGGTTTTACATTAGCCGATAAAATAGGGAATCTGCCAGTTATTGCCAGTTAGTCAGGGAATTTAACCCGGATTTTCTGGCTATTTTGTCGATTTAATGGCAGTAAAAGCCAAGAATCTCACTCAACACTTTATCAAAAAAATTTCTAGCTAATTTTTGTGTTATCTTGATTTCTCGTGGCACAGGTAATGTGCTAAAAACCTAAGAGAAGTTCACTTGCACCGAGAAATTCATGCTTAAAAATCTGACGAAAACCGCTCTTTTAGCCACTGCTACCCTGATCGGTGTCCCTAGCGTCTTAATTCAGCCGACAATTGCCCAAATGCCTACTCTAGGAGATGGTATCATCTGTACAGCAACTGGCAAAACCGCCCAAGGAGTAAAACTATATGTTTATACTTCTGAAATTGATGACGACTCAATCAACAAAAAAGAACCGGTGACACTGACAATGGTTTCCCCGGTTAGTGATGTGGTGGAAGGGCAAATTTTGGTAGTTAACAAAGACGATAACACCGTAACGATTGATAATTTTGCTGCCGCAACTCCCCCGGAAATGCAGCCGGTAGGATTAGCTGTCACTACCTACCAAGGTAGAAATACTTTTAGCGGAAAAAGTCAAGCAGGAACACCGGTTAGTTTTACCCTAGAAAACAATCTTCGCACCATTAAAGTTAAGCATGGTGGTGATTCTTTCACGGGAGTCTGTCACTAAAACTACCCGAAGATGGGTTTAAAGTTTTGTTAGTCCTCTTTAACTTGAGCATCTCAAAAGCTGGTTGTTATATTAACCCAGCTTTTTTAATTATAATTAGTTATCTTTTAGCGACAATGAACAAGAATCAACTTTTAAGCGAACCTTTTTTACAATTACCCACCGAAACATCAGTACAAGTGATTTGGTTTACGGAATTTTTTGGCACTCGTCATCAGGTGCGCTACGGGGAAAAACTAGAGAAAATGGTCCCCGCTCGCACTAGCAAATTAACTAGAGTTAGAGAAGATGCAAAATCGACAACCGTTGAAGCTTATCAATCTTTAACCGATCGAGAAATCTGGCGACATCAGTCCGAAATTACTGATTTAAATCCCGGGGAAAGGATTCCCTATCAAGTCACCAGTTTTCAGGAAAATACAGCGATTAGAAGTGATATTTATACCCTTACCCCAAGACCAAAAAAAGGAACTAATCTCAAAATTTTGCTCACTTCCGATCATCAATTAATGCCCATGACTGCCGCTAACTTACAAAAAGTTAGCGAAACTATTGGACAGGTAGATGCAGTTTTTTTAGCAGGAGATTTAGTTAATATACCCGATCGAGCTTCCGAATGGTTTGATGATATTCGCGGTGGGGCATTCTTTCCCTGTTTACAAGGTCGTGCCAATTATACTCTTACAAAGAATGGTATTCAGACTATTTATAAAGGGGGAGAAATTATTCAAAATGCGCCCTTATTTCCTGCTATTGGTAATCATGAAGTTATGGGCAGATTTTCTACTTCCAGAGGTTTAAATGAACAGTTTGAAGATGCTATTCCTCAGTTTACTGCTAAACAACTAGCAGAGGATACAGCAGCAATTAATGAAACCTGGTTAAAAAATAATGCTTTCAACACAGAAACCTACGAAGAAATTTTTTCTTTGCCTCAAAATAAATATTATTCTCTAACCTTTGGCGATATTCGTTTAGTGGTTTTATATGTTACTAATATCTGGAGAAATCCCAATTTAGAACCCAGTGCAAGGGGAAGATATTACGAAAATCAAAGAGATTTAGATAGACCCGACCGCTGGGGTTATGGCCAGCATATTTTTGAGCCAATTGCTCAGGGTAGTCCTCAATATCAATGGTTAGAAAAAGAGTTAAATAGTCGAGAATTTCAAGAGGCTAAATATAAAGTAGTTATGTTTCATCATCCTCCCCATACCCTAGGAGGAAATATCGTTCCACCCTACACCGATCCCGTGCCGACAATTCAACGGGATACCACGGGAAAAGTTAGCTCAGTACGTTATGATTATCCCCGAGAAAATGATTATATTATTCGTGATCTAATTCCTTTATTAGAATCAGCCAAGGTTAATTTGGTTTTTTATGGTCATTCTCATTTATGGAATCGTTTTCTTAGTCCTAAGGGTATGAATTTTCTCGAATCTTCTAACGTTGGCAATAGTTATGGCGCTCATTTAGGAGATAAAAAACGTCCTGTACCTCTCGATAGAAATTATGCAGCCATCGGTAATCCCAATGGATTACAAGCAATTATCCCGAATATTGCTCCTCTAGTGGATTGGGTTAATCAACCTTTACCCTATATTGCCAGTAATGATCTGACGGTTTTTAGCATTTTAGATACAGAAAAAGGAACCGTGAGCAGTTATCGTTTTGATACTCGTTATCCTGACTCCGAGGTAATTAAATTTGATGAATTTGACCTTTTTAGCATAGGTGAAGTATAATAAAATTAAAGAGTGCCGGTTAAATAGATTCTCTTGGGGTTAATTCTATGACTACTGTCACCAGCAATGATATTCAAGAATTGAAAGACTTACTCTCGGCAATGCGAGAAGAAACCCGCGAGCAAATAAGTTCCCTGCGAGAAGAAACCCGCAAGCAAATTGATACGCTAAAGGAAGATAATCGCAAACAACTAGAAACCCTGAGAGAAGAAAATAACAAGCAATTTATTAACCTACACAAAGAAATTACGGAAGTCAAAATTATCACGGCTAAAATTGAAGTAACAATTCAATCCCAAGCAGTATTAACCCCAAAAATTCCCGATTTAATCGAGAAAGTTGGGGAGTTAAAAAACTGGAAACAAATAGCTATTGTCGCTATCACTGCTTTTACCAGTGCCACAATTACTTGGTTTATTCGAGGAGGAAATTTGAAACCTTAAAGTCTGGCATTTTTCTCAATTCCTAATTGGTGCATTTGCAGAATAATCGGTTTCAGGGTTTCTCCGAAAGCGGTTAAAGAGTATTCAACTTTGGGAGGAATTTCTGGATAAACTTCTCGGTGAATCAGTCCATCTAACTCTAATTCCCTCAGTTGTTGGGTGAGAACTTTTTGACTAATGGGACTTAAACAAATTTTAAGCCCAAACAAAGCCGAAACTGGCTTGATAAGCGGCAAACACATCCTGATTCTCGGTCAGCCACCTAAAGAAACGAAAAGACATCGCTGTCCGAAAAGCCTCCAAAGCTTCCACAAAAGTGTTTAAAGGTCGATTCGTCCACCGCCTTTGCAGTCCCCCAGTTAACTTATGCCACAGGATAAATGTATAGGCACAAAACACCAAGATAAAATAAAGTGATGTAATCGGTTATAAACTACTCCGACGGCATTATTGGCCATTTGAGTGAGGTTTTTCCTCTCACTTTCTCCTAATAATCCTCCTAAATACTGTCTGAACCCGTTTTTTTGCGCTTCGCTCTTGAAGCAATTGTCAAAACGTCCACACCATCGGTGAAAGCAGGGAGGCATCGCGACTGGGGTTGTCTCTTTCATCGCTGCTCTCTCAACGTCAAGTGCTTACTCTATAACGATTATACTCGATTTGATCTTTATTTAGCGTTTAAGTCCCACTAGGATAAATTGATCTCTAATAACCCCGGTGGTGGCGCAATCTCGATGCGTGCCGCTTTCAGATCCACCAGTGGAACAATTTCTTTGACGAAGGGGACCAAGGCCCTGGCCTCTGAGTCGGAGGATGGACTTTTTTTCTTGACAGAGGCGAGATTTGCTTCTAGTTGCACTGCTAAAATGTCATTACCCGCCCAGAAAATATCTACCACAACCCCGATTTTTTCTCCTGTAAGGTGATGATAAACCTCTAAGTTCACTAGCTCGCTAACATGATATTCATCCGCTTTTAGGCGAGGTTTTTCTAGTTTATTCGCCCATAATTTATATCCGCGCAAAGCTTCGGCTTGTTCCCGATTTTCAACCCCCTCTAACTTGATAACATAAACATTTTTGCCCGGTAGCTCACGTCCCCTGAGCAGAGTAATTTCTCGGATTTCTCCCCCCTGGGGTCCTTGTATTCCCCTCATCCCTCGCTTCTGAAAACGTTCGGGAAAATCTGATACCGATAAAACTCGCAATTCTCCCTCCAGTCCCTGGGGTGCTACTATTGTCCCAATTTCTAGCCAATTTTCTTCCATTGTCTCGATATTTTTTGCTATAGCTTTCCCTAGTATATAGCCTTTTTTGTCTCGCTCCTAGATTTTAAAAGTCTTGGTAAGGTAAAATTTTTAGTTGACCTCTACTCCTGACCATTTTTTGACTTTTTACTGGTGACTTTTTACTGAATTATGACTATTTGGCAAGCGGATTTTTATAAATCTTCATCTTCTTCCCCTCTTGGCACAGTCTGGCAATTGTTAATTTCCGATCCTCTCGGTCATCTTATCTATGAAAATTCCTGTCCCCAATCGCAAGCTAATAGCGACTGGTTAACCCAACAGTTACAGCAAGCTTGTCAAGTCTCCTCCCCAGAAATTATCCAAGTTTTTCGCCCCCAATGCGCCAATTTATTTCTCCTCGCTGGTCAGAATTTACAGATCAAAATCGAGTTAACCCGTCACGTTAACGCCCTGAAAAAACAGCTAGAATTGCGGCAAATCCCCATAAATATCGACTCTCCTCCACCACAACCCGTACCCGACCAATTTTTAGGTCAAGAGTGGCGTTTTGCTCGCTTTCCCGCCGTTGATTTAGTTAACTTTTTTGGCGATCGCCGAATACCGATTCTTTCCCTACCAGAGGCCTTTTACCCTTTAAAACTAGGTTTAGCCTCCACTTTAATGATCCCCGGTGTGGTTATTACCGGTGGTAAAAAATCTCTGGCGATCGCTCGTTGGTTAGGGGAAATTAACCCAGTATTTATCGATCATATTCCCACAGAAACGGGGCGATCGGGCGGTTTAGTCTTGGAATCGGGTCTAAATGAGCGTTGGATTTTCCTGACCTACGATGATGAAGAAGTGGCCCAGGCAGCCAATGCTTATCAAGCAACCAAAGAGGAAAGCCAAGGTTTGCACTTTCTTCTCATACAACCGGATGATTCCAGTCGCACTTTTACCGGCTTTTGGCTACTGAAGCAGGTTTAACCCCCAAGCTGTCCCCAAGAGGCAAAGAATGCCGGCTAAACCCGCTAAAGGTTGGTTATAGATACCTTTAACCCAAGCTAACCCAGAATCGCTGTAAGACATCAATTCGGCACTGTCTAGCAAGGCCAATCCCCATACCCAACCGCCATGAAGTCCCCAAGCTAATCCTAAACTACCATGATCGATCGCCCGCGCCCAGACCAGAACCATCCCCATCAGAAATAAACCGGGTAGTTGCGGCAGCGTTTGCTGACGTTCCCAAAGCAGGTGCAGCAGGGCAAAAATTAGGCTAGAAATGGCTCCCGCCACCCAAAAACCGTATTCTTGGCTTAATTGGCTCAAAAAGATGCCCCGAAAGATTAATTCCTCGGTAATACCCACCCAGAGGGCCACTATCAACAGGGGTAAACTCAAGGAAAAAGCGCGAGTGAGGTTTTTGGGCTGCCAATGTACCCATGTCAAAATCCCCTCTAGGAAAAAAATTATCCCTAATCCCACCACTGCCAGGATTAATCCTTTAGTTAGGGAGATAAATAGGGAAAATGACCAAATTAATCCGTAATTATGGAGGCTGCTCCCCTCTATCTTTAATAATCCCCAGATAACTAAGGGAGCCAATGCGTAAAGAGAGGCCACCAGTGGCAATTTTTGGTCAGGTTTTGTCCCTTGCAGCGGTTGCCATCCCAAACGACTCCCTAAAACAATGGCAATGGGCAGCCAGAGAATTAACCAGACTAACAGGAAAATAATAATTTTTATTAAGGCAGCAATGTCCATTGTCAATTAGGTGTTATGGAAGTAGCGGTTGGGGTTTTGGGGTTTTGGGGTTTTGGGGTTTTGGGGTATTAGTTGAAATTTCCCTATCCCCCCATTTCCCTACCCCCTACCCCTAACACCCATAAAACAAACCCTCTAGGGACAGAATAATTGTGGAACTTTGCTCTGGAAAAGCCTAGCTCCAACAAAAATCCATCCCTAGGGGGTTGCGAAAAAGAAGAAAAAGTGCTTAAGGAAAACCCCTCGAGTTGTTGACATCCTCGCCGCCCTAAAAGTGCGGCGATTCCTAAACCTCACGATTTAAGTTTCTGCTTCCACCACCGTCGCATACCACAGTTAAAAAACCATGTACTGTCTTACACAGAGTCCACAGACTTTCGCCCCATTTC
>NZ_JADBTF010000092.1:0-5371 GCF_020246295.1 Microcystis sp. M090S1
AGGCTGATTGGGTGTATCAGGCAAAAAGACTCCATCGAGACGAAAGGACAATTGTTTAACTTCCACCGAGGAGAATTGATAAGAATTGGCGGTTTCGGGGGGAAGGTTCAACAAATCAAAGAAACAAGCGGGAAATCTTTGTAAGAGTTGATAAAAAATACTGTCAGTTTTCACGCAATTAAACTCAAAAAGAGGCCTCTAGTTTAGCAAAAGTTTTTTATTGTATTCTTCAGGAAGCTCCTGTTTTTGAGCAATTGGGATGACGACTGTTACCCAACACCATCGGAACCAAGATTAAATAGGGTATGATGGAGGTTGGATAGATTTTCTCCTATACTTTCTCCCCAAGTATGACAATCGGGGAAAGCTGGAACGGTGGCACACCATAAATCATCCTCTTGCCAAACAATAACTTTAATATTCATCTTTAACTTTTTTTGTCCTTATAGCGGTGTGCAGTCGTATGAGGTACAGTGTCACGAGCTATAAACCATGCTAGGCAAAGCTTGGTCTGTATCTCACTCAAGCGCTTACCGCTATATACGTCGAAGTAATGATCGATATCAATTGGGAACCATTCCCCATCTAATACCTGTTCGAGGGAGAAAGGAGGCTCTAGAGGAATCGCGTCGCCAGTGACTGCTTTCGCTTGTATTAAAGTTTTCCGAGCGTTCGAGTAGGCTTTTTGAAAATAATCCCGCGCGTGGTTGGTGAGAGTAGTAGTTTCTAGCCACTCTCCTAGTTGAGTTCGGAAACCGGCGATTTCTCCTACCCAGTGACAGACGTTGCGTTCTCGCTCCCGTTCCGATTTGTGATAAGCTAACTTAAACAGGTGTTCGATAAGTCGGGTTAATAAACTTTCTACAGCCCGTCTGTCACTTTTCCCCAGGCACTCCACTTCCTCGATCAGATTTTCCCAGTCCACGTCATCAAACTTTTTTAGCTTTAAAAGTTCGGCGGTTTTTGAAGCCCAGAGAACAAAATCCTGATCGTATAAGGCTTTCATTGATAAAGCTGTTTCTACTGCCATAGTTTCGTTCCAACTGATCATAAAACTATGTCTTTAGCTTAACTTTACTAGCGCAAACCCTTTTAACTTTTTTGTCCTTGACTAGGCATTGTAA
This sequence comes from Microcystis sp. M090S1, assembly GCF_020246295.1. Lineage (NCBI taxonomy): Bacteria > Bacillati > Cyanobacteriota > Cyanophyceae > Chroococcales > Microcystaceae > Microcystis > Microcystis sp. M090S1. Next base: position 1,125 of record NZ_JADBTF010000092.1, read on the forward strand.
CTCGATCTCATCAGACGTTATACAATAAATCTTGTCCCTCGATCGCATTGTCCCATGACTACCCCCTTCACTGCCGCAGAAATTGCCTCAGAAGGCATCAAACCCGAAGAATACGAAGAAATAGTCAAAAGACTGGGAAGACACCCCAACAAAGCCGAATTAGGGATGTTTGGCGTGATGTGGTCGGAACACTGCTGTTATAAAAACTCCCGGCCGCTGCTCAAACAATTCCCCACCACCGGCGAAAAAGTTCTCGTCGGACCAGGAGAAAATGCCGGAGTAGTGGATTTAGGCGATGGATTGCGATTAGCCTTTAAAATCGAGTCCCATAATCATCCTTCTGCGGTGGAACCGTTCCAAGGTGCCGCTACCGGAGTCGGAGGTATCCTGCGGGATATTTTTACCATGGGGGCCCGGCCCATTGCTATCCTCAACTCTCTCCGTTTTGGTAACTTGCAAGATGCCCGCAATCGTCGCATTTTTGCCGGAGTCGTGGAGGGAATAAGTCATTATGGCAATAGTGTGGGCGTTCCCACGGTGGGCGGTGAGATATACTTTGATAATGCCTACAATGGCAATCCCCTCGTTAATGCCATGGCTTTAGGGCTAATGGAAACCGAGGAAATCGTTAAATCTGGGGCAAAAGGACTGGGAAACCCAGTTTTATACGTTGGTTCTACCACCGGCCGCGACGGTATGGGAGGGGCGAGTTTTGCCAGTGCCGAATTAACCGATAAATCTATGGATGACCGGCCCGCGGTGCAAGTGGGCGACCCTTTTCTGGAAAAATCCCTCATAGAAGCTTGTTTAGAGGCATTTAAGACCGGTGCGGTGGTGGCGGCCCAGGATATGGGGGCCGCTGGGATCACCTGTTCTACCTCCGAGATGGCAGCCAAGGGAGGGGTGGGAATTGAATTAGATCTCGATAAAATCCCCGTCCGGGAAACTGGGATGGTCCCCTACGAATATCTGCTGTCGGAATCCCAAGAAAGAATGTTATTTGTGGCAGCATCGGGACGAGAAGGCGAATTAATCGAGATTTTCCATCGTTGGGGACTTCAGGCTGTGGTCGCTGGCCAAGTAATTGCAGAACCGATCGTCCGTATATTATTTAAAGGGGAAATTGCCGCCGAAATTCCTGCCACGGCCCTGGCGGATAATACTCCGATTTATCATCGGGAATTACTAACAGAACCGCCAGAATACGCCCAAAAAGCTCAATTATGGCAAGATAGCACGATTCCTATTCCCGAATCCTATAACGAGATTTTATTAAAACTGCTGGATAGTCCCTCGATTGCCTCAAAACGCTGGGTTTATCGTCAATATGATCATCAAGTCCAGAATAACACCGTTATTCTCCCCGGGGGAGCCGATGCGGCCGTGATTCGCGTGCGTCCTCTGGGTGCTAATCCCGCAAATTCTCGGCGAGGTGTAGCGGCGACTACAGATTGTAATCCGCGATACGTTTATCTTGATCCCTATAACGGAGCTAAGTTGGCCGTGGCGGAAGCGGCCAGAAACCTTAGTTGTGTTGGTGCCGACCCCATTGCTGTCACGGATAATCTCAATTTCGGAAGTCCAGAGAATTCAATCGGTTATTGGCAATTAGCCACTGCTTGTCAGGGTATTGCTGAAGCTTGTCGGGAAATGAATACACCGGTGACTGGGGGTAATGTCTCTTTGTACAACGAAACCGTTGATGCAGCTGGCAGCCCCCAGTCTATTTATCCGACTCCCGTGATTGGGATGGTGGGATTAGTGCCGGATATCGGGCAAATTTGCGGCCAAGGTTGGCAAAAAGCGGGGGATTTAATCTATATTTTTGGTTTTTCCTTGCCAACTATCGGCGCTTCCGAATATTTAGCCGTTATTCACGGTTTGGTGACGGGAAAACCGCCGGTAATTGATTTTGAGTTAGAAAGAAAGGTACAAGCGGCCTGTCGTCGGGGAATTCGCGCCGGTTGGGTGAAATCTGCCCACGATTGCGCCGAAGGAGGTTTAGCCACTGCTCTGGCAGAATGCTGTATTAGTGGGCAGTTAGGGGCGGAAATTGACCTTTCTTGGCAGCATCAAGGCCGTTTTGACGCGGTGTTATTCGGAGAATTAGCTAGTTGCATTATTGTCTCCGTTTCCCCCGAAAATCGGCAAGATTGGGAAGAATACCTAAAGACACAATTAGGAGACTATTGGCAAATAACTGGCAAAGTTAGCGAAAAAAGCGAGAATCTTCGGATTTTTGACCGGAATAAACAACCGGCGATCGATGTTAGTCTAGAAACTATACAGCAAGTTTGGTCAAAAGCGATCGAAAGAAGGCTTTAGGGAAGGAGACAGGAGTCGGTCGTCGGGAGTGAGGAAATGGGGAAATGGGGAAATGGGGAAATGGGGAATTTCAGCTAAAACCCTAACACCCTAACACCCCAAAACCCCAAAACCCCAAAACCCCAAAACCCTAAAACCCTAAAACCCAACAACCCAACACCTGATAACTGTTCCCCACCCCTCAAATCCCCATAAATAAGGTGTTAAAAAGAGATTAAGATAAGTTAAGATTTTGTCTCAAAAGTAGCCCCAAGCCCCCACCATCCCATGTCTAGCCATCCCGACTCATCCCTATTCTTGAACCGCGTCGATAAGCCTGAAGAAGCCTGTGGAGTTTTTGGGCTCTATGCCCCCGAGGAAGAAGTAGCAAAACTGACCTATTTTGGACTCTATGCCCTGCAACACCGAGGACAGGAATCGGCAGGTATTGCCACCTACGACGGGGAAACGGTGCATTGTTACAAAGAAATGGGCTTAGTTTCCCAAGTTTTTAGCGAAACTGTCCTTAAAACCTTGCCCGGTACTCACGCCGTCGGTCATACTCGTTACTCTACCACCGGTTCTAGCCGTCGGGCCAATGCCCAACCTGCTGTGATCGAAACCCGTTTAGGTAAACTTTCCCTAGCACATAATGGCAATTTAGTCAATACTTTTGAGTTAAGAAATGTATTAGAAAAGCGCGGTTGTGATTTCGGCACCACCACCGACTCGGAAATGATCGCCGTCGCTATCGGCCAGGAAGTGGATAGTGGCAAGGATTGGATACAAGCGGCGATCGATGCCTTTAGCTATTGTAGCGGGGCTTACAGCCTTGTTATCGGCACACCGACGGGAATTATCGGGGCGCGAGATCCCAATGGTGTCAGACCGTTAGTAATTGGGGTTTTGCAAGAAGAAGGCAATCCCCCCCGTTATGTTTTAGCTTCGGAAACCTGCGGATTAGATATTATCGGGGCCGATTATCTACGGGATGTGCAGCCGGGGGAATTAGTTTGGATTAGTGAAGATGGCTTATCTTCAGTGGATTGGGCCATGAAACCGGAGAAAAAATTATGCGTTTTCGAGATGATTTATTTTGCCCGTCCCGATAGCATTGTCCACGAGGAATCTTTATATACTTATCGGGTACGTTTGGGGGAACAATTAGCCAAAGAGTCGCCGGTAGAAGCAGATATGGTGATGGGAGTTCCCGATTCGGGTATTCCGGCTGCGATCGGATTTTCGCGCATTTCTGATATTCCCTACGCGGAAGGATTGATTAAAAATCGTTATGTGGGACGAACTTTTATTCAACCAACCCAACACATGAGAGAGTCGGGAATTAAGATGAAATTGAATCCTTTAAAGGATGTTTTACAGGGAAAAAGAGTTATTATTGTTGATGATTCGATCGTGCGGGGAACCACTAGCCGGAAATTAGTTAAAGCTTTACGGGATGCCGGAGCAAGAGAAGTTCACATGAGAATATCTTCTCCTCCGGTGACTCATCCTTGTTTTTATGGCATTGATACGGACAACCAAGAGCAATTAATTGCGGCAACTAAATCGGTGGCGGAAATTCAGGCACAAATCGGGGTGGATAGTTTAGCTTATCTTAGTCACGATGCAATGTTAACAGCAACGAAGGAAGATCCGAAAACCTTCTGTACTGCCTGTTTTAATGGTGATTATCCGATTCCTGTACCCGATAATGTTAAGCGCTCGAAGTTGATCTTAGAAAAAGTTAAATAGGGTTTGCTGAATAAATCTAAAAACCTTGTTGGATAAGGTTTTTAGACTTTTTTTGGCTCTCTTGGATTTGGTAGGTAAAATGTATTCTAAGATACATTCCTCCTAGCGAGGGGGTGGAACGAACCACAAAGACACAAAGGACACAAAGATTGATCGATCCTATGTAAGTTAAACTTATCACACAGAACCGA
>NZ_JADBTF010000093.1:0-3369 GCF_020246295.1 Microcystis sp. M090S1
ACGGGCGAAGCATTCGGATAGAAAATCTACGGTTTCACCGATAGGTTATTGCCCGAATGCTTCGCCCCTACAGGACGCAATCGCCGCTCAAGATGCCAGGTTTTGAAGCACGATTCTCTCAAAATCTTGCACCTGTTTCGCTCGTAAAGCCACAAAATCCTTACCTTGCCTACATTTCACATTTATTCAGCAAGCCCTAATTTGGTATTGACAAACGACTCCCCAAAACCAGAGAGTTTGTACCTCACCATTAAGATAACTGCTATCAGATAACCTCTGATTCGATCTTTTGGGCTATTCTTAGTTTAGCCGAACGAGAACGAGGATTTTTAGCTTGTTCTTCTCGGCTGGGGATAATCGGCTTTTTCGTGATAATTTTCAAGGAATTATCTTCGCGAAAGCCATACTTGATCAGACGATCTTCTAGACTATGAAAACTGATCATAGCGATAATTCCCCCGGATTTTAGCCAGTGGGGGGCTTGATGTAACAATTTTTGCAGAGAATCTAATTCTTGGTTAACAGCGATGCGTAGGGATTGAAAAACCCGCGTTGCCGGATGAATACGTCCATAACGGTAACTAGCGGGTACAGAACTAGCGATGACAGCCGCTAATTCAGTAGTGGTAGTAAAAGGACGTTTTTGGACGATCGAGCGAGCAATAGGACGAGATAAACGTTCTTCTCCGTATTGATAAAAAAGATCCGCTAATTCTTTTTCCTGCCAATGGTTGATAATATCGGCTGCCGTTAGGGATTGACAGCGATCCATCCGCATATCTAAGGCTGCCGTGTGGCGAAAACTAAAGCCGCGCTCGCTCTGATCGAATTGGGGAGAACTGACTCCTAAATCGGCGATAATGCCATCAAAACTGCTATTTTGTCCATTATAATCGGCGAAGTTCCCCCACCAGAGGGTTAAACGGCTATCTAGATAGGGGGCGAGACTAATTTTAGCGGCTTCTAGGGCGCTTTGATCGCGATCGATGGCGGTTACTGTCGTTTCGGGATGAGCTTCTAAAAGCAAGCGGCTGTGTCCACCACCGCCTAGGGTAAGATCGAGATAATGCCCCCCGGGTTGAATATTTAAACCCGCGATTAATTCTTGACTCAAAACGGAAATATGGGGAAAATCTTGATTCATCTGCTGATAACTTCCTGAAAATGGCGATTTAACCTAAAAATAACTGATAGGCCGGATTTTGACTTTCATCCCAATAGCGATAGCCGAGAGTATCGAGAAAAGCTTGCCATTGATTCATTTCATCGGGGGGGACCTGTATGCCCACGACGATACGCCCGTAATCGGCTCCGTTATTGCGATAATGGAAAACGCTGATATTCCAGTGGGGACTCATGGAAGCGACAAATTTCATTAAAGCCCCCGGTCGTTCGGGAAACTCGAAGCGATAAAATAATTCATGATCGGCTAAATGCGATCGCCCTCCCACCATGTGGCGCAGATGCAATTTAGTCAATTCATCATCGCTAATATCGAGGGTTTTAAAGCCGCAAGCTTCAAAACTCTCGGCTAATTTCTTGGCATCGGTGCGATTTTCGATCTGGGCGCCGACAAAAATATGTGCTTCTTTTTCATCGGCAATGCGATAACTAAATTCGGTTAAATTGCGTTTGCCGACACATTCGCAAAAACGCCGTAAACTGCCCGGTTGTTCGGGAATAGTAACAGCATACAACGCCTCGCGCCGTTCCCCTAATTCTGCCCTTTCCGCCACAAACCGCAGACGATCAAAGTTCATATTCGCCCCACAAGCCACAGCAACGAGGGTTTTATCCTCAATTCCTTCTCTTTCTACATAAGCTTTCGCTCCTGCTACCGCTAACGCCCCCGCAGGTTCTAAAATCGAGCGTGTATCTTGAAAAACATCCTTAATCGCCGCACAGATATCATCCGTATCCACTAGGATAATCTCGTCCACATACTGCTGACAGAGACGAAAAGTCTCCTCTCCCACCTCGCGCACCGCCACCCCATCGGCAAATAATCCCACTTGCGCTAAACGCACCCGATAACCGGCTTTTAGGGATTGATTCATCGCGTCTGAGTCCACAGGTTCCACCCCGATAATTTTAATTTCTGGGCGTAAACGCTTGACATAGGCTGCAATACCTGATATTAAGCCACCGCCACCAATAGCGACAAAAATCGCCTCGATCGGTTGCTGATATTGTCGTAAAATTTCCATACCGATCGTACCCTGGCCGGCGATTACCTCCGGGTCATCGAAGGGATGGATAAAAGTTAAGCCTTTTTCCGCTTCTAACTGCCGCGCGTAGGTGTAGGCATCATCGTAGGTGTCACCGTGCAGGACGACAATCCCGCCCCGGGCTTTTACCGCGTCGATTTTGACTTGCGGAGTGGTGACAGGCATAACGATAATCGCTTGGGTTCCCAATTGCCGCGCCCCCAAAGCGACTCCCTGGGCATGATTTCCCGCCGAAGCAGCAATTACACCTTTTTGTAACAAATCCCTTGACAAATGCGCCATTTTGTTGTATGCGCCGCGCAGTTTAAAAGAGAAAACCGACTGCATATCCTCGCGCTTGAGTAAAAGCTGATTGTGCAAGCGTTGGGAGAGATTGGGGGCAAGTTCCAAGGGGGTTTCTTGGGCGACATCGTAAACCCGTGCGGTGAGGATTTGAACCAGGTAATCGCAGTACATTATTCTTTTTTGGCGGTGGGGATTGGCGAGTTAGGCTAGGATACAGAATAGATCATCGTCAGTCCGGTTAGCAATAAAGAGCTATCAGCTGTCAGCCGTCAGCTTTTTGCTCTGTGTTCCCTACTTCCCACTTCCCACTGATGTAACCTCTCAATAACTGCTGGAAGCTGTCGCGAACAAAAATCAAGGTCGTGTAGGGGTTGCTATGAGGGAGAAAATCTGGTTTAACACAGATAGGAGGATTGCCACAGAGAGCCAAAGGAAAATTGAGAAAGCCCTCCGCCAAGAAGTAGATAGCTGACAAAACCTCGTGAGGAGCCTGACTGAGCAACTCCAACAACAACAAGCCATCATTGACCAACTCTCTCAACAGCTAAAAAAGCAGCAAGAACGAACCGCCCAACTGGAAGCCCAACTCAGAGAACAGAAAAAGCTCAAAGGCCGACCGAAGATAAGAGCCAGCCAACTCAACGAAAAAACCCCGGCGTTGCTTAATCAAGGTATGAATGCTAATTTTGCATATATCAAAAAGTCAGTTTGAGCCTGAGTTTTAAAAAATGTAGATGCATTGACATCCTCACCGCCGTAAACGGACGGTGATTCCCAAACCTCACGATTTAGGTTTCTGCTTCTTTCCCGAAGGATTTTTCGCACCTGCCTTAACAGATTTACTCTGTTCTGGTCT
>NZ_JADBTF010000094.1:0-27126 GCF_020246295.1 Microcystis sp. M090S1
GGTGCCGATAGGCGGGGGGATCCCCCCTTAATCCCCCCTTAATAAGGGGGGCATCTGACAACTTTTAACACCTACCTACTTAATCTTTGCCAAGCTTGAGCAGACTTAAACTAATCCCTCAGTGAGCAAGCAATTGAATCCTATGCTTAAAATTGCCCTTTTTGGAACCAGTGCCGATCCTCCTACTGCCGGTCATCAAGCCATACTAAAATGGTTATCGGAACAGTACGATATTGTTGCAGTTTGGGCCGCCGATAATCCCTTTAAAAATCATCAAACCAGTCTCGAACATCGTCTGAGGATGTTAAATTTGCTCATCCGGGATATTCAACCCCCAAGAGATAATATACAACTGCGACGAGAATTAAGCGATCAACGTAGCTTAATTAGTGTGGAAAAAGCGCAAGCAATTTGGGGAGAACAGGAGGAATATACCCTAGTCATCGGTTCTGATTTAGCTGGACAAATTAGGCACTGGTATCGTAGCCAAGAATTACTAGAAAAAGTCAAAATTCTCGTGATTCCTCGTCCAGGCTATCCTATTAACCAAGATGATATTGAACAACTGCAAACATTAGGGGGTGATTGTCTGATTGCCGATGTCTTTGCTCCGGCTGTATCCTCAACAGATTATCGAGAAAAAGGCGATAAACAGGCTGTTCCTGCACCGATTAAAGATTATATCGAAGGTCAAAAACTTTACGCATGAAACCGCAAAAGACCCTAGCTAATAAATCTCTAGCTGATTTTAAAGTGGGAGTTGATAACGTGATCTTTTCCGTTGATACCCAATTAAATCGGCTGCTAGTGCTTCTGATTAAAAGACGGGAAGAACCCTTTAGTAATTACTGGAGTTTACCCGGGACTTTAGTGAGAAATGGGGAATCACTGGAAACGGCAGCCTATCGAATTTTAGCCGAGAAAATTAGCGTCAATAATCTCTATCTGGAACAGTTATATACTTTTGGCAGTCCAGAGGGAGATACCCCAGCAGCGGCCGCGAGTTTTGCGGTACGTTATCTATCGGTGAGTTACTTCGCTTTAGTGCGGTTTGAAGAAGCAAAATTAATCACTGAACAGGATCATAATATCACTTGGTATATGATTGATAAAGTGCCAGATTTAGCCTTTAATCACGGTCAAATTTTGGAATATGGCTGGCGAAGATTACGCAATAAAGTAGAATATAGTCCCGTCGCTTTTGAGGTTTTACCAGAATTATTTACTTTAAATGATCTTTATCAATTTTATGAGACAATTTTAGGTAAAAATTTTAGTGATTATTCTAACTTCAGAAATCGGCTATTGAAATTAGGATTTCTCAAGGATATGGGTTTAAAAGTCTCTCGTGGTGCCGGTCGTCCTGCTAGTTTATATCGCTTTGATGAAAAAGCTTTTGCTCCCTTTAAAGAGCAACCGTTAGTTTTTGTTTAAATAGGAAAAAATATGAGAATTGCTATCGCTCAATTAAATCCCATTGTTGGAGATATCGAAGGAAATGCCCAAAGAATTTTAGAGGCTGCTCAAACGGCATTTAATCAGGGAGCGGAATTACTTTTAACCCCGGAATTATCCCTCTGTGGTTATCCTCCCAGAGACTTGTTATTAAATCTGGGTTTTGTGGAGAAAATGTCTCGACAATTGCAATTATTGTCCCAACAATTACCAGAAAAATTAGCCGTCTTAGTCGGTTTTGTCGAAAAAAATCCCTCGGCAACGGTCAGAGGAGAAAAGCCGCTATTTAATAGCATAGCTTTGCTAAAAAGTCAAGAAATTAAACAAATTTTTACTAAACGTTTATTGCCTACCTACGATGTTTTTGATGAGGATCGTTACTTTGCTTCTGGGAAAGAAAGTCAATATTTTCAACTAACAGAAAATAATGTAAAAATTGGTGTAACTATCTGTGAAGATGTTTGGAATGATGAACAATTTTGGGGTCAGCGTCAATACGCAGTTAATCCCATCGCCGATTTAGCTAATTTGGGAGTGGATTTAATCGTTAATCTTTCCGCTTCTCCCTACAGTGTCGGTAAGCAAAAATTGCGAGAATCTTTATTATCCCATAGTGCCACTAGATATAATTTACCGATAGTTTATGTCAATCAAGTGGGAGGTAATGATGATTTAATTTTTGATGGTGACAGCGTTGCTTTTAACAGACAAGGAGAAGTGATTTATCGCGCTCAGGCATTTACTTCTAGCCTAGAATTGATCGAGTTTAATCAAGATTTGTTACCCGCAGTTATTCATCCTTTACCTGTCAATGAAGATGAGGAAATTTATCGAGCTTTAGTCTTAGGAGTACGAGATTATGTGCAGAAATGCGGTTTTAAACGGGTAATTTTCGGCTTGAGTGGTGGCATTGATTCCAGTTTAGTTGCCGCTATTGCCAGCGACGCATTAGGTAAAGAAAATGTTCTCGCTGTGATGATGCCTTCTCCCTATAGTTCCGACCATTCCATTAGCGATGCAGTGGCTTTAGTTAATAATTTAGGTATCAAAAGTGAGAAGTTAGCAATTCAAGAAATTATGACCGCTTATGATCAACTTTTAGATGGTCTTTTCGCTGGGACTGATTTTGGTATTGCCGAAGAAAATCTTCAGTCACGCATTCGCGGTAATTTATTGATGGCTCTCTCTAATAAATTCGGTCATTTACTATTATCCACTGGCAATAAATCAGAAATGTCCGTCGGATATTGCACCCTTTACGGTGATATGAATGGTGGTTTAGCAGTGATTGCCGATGTGCCGAAAACCAGGGTTTATTCCCTCTGTCGCTGGTTAAATCGGCACGGGGAAATTATTCCCCTTAATGTGATTAATAAAGCTCCTAGTGCTGAATTAAAACCCAATCAGAAGGATCAAGATTCTTTACCTCCCTACGAGATTTTAGATGCTATTTTAGCACTATTAATCGATCGCCATCAATCCGCCGAACAAATTATCGCCGCCGGCTTTGAGGCAGAAATTGTGCAAAAAGTGATTAAATTAGTTAAAAATGCCGAATTTAAGCGCAAACAAGCCCCTCCTGGTCTAAAAATTAGCGATCGCGCTTTTGGCACTGGTTGGCGAATGCCTATCGCTAGTCGCTGGGGTTAGGGGGTTTTTCAGTTATCAGTTATCAGTTATTAGTTATCAGTTATCAGTTATCAGTTATCAGTTATCAGTTATCAGTTATCAGTTATCAGTTATAGTCATTTCAATTAAGATTGAGAATATAAATGCCAGAGTTCATAAGGTTTTCATCGGTCTAGAGTGGATCAGAATTATCTGAAATGACTATATCAGATGTGAGTTATCACTAACCCAGGCGGGCGTTGGGTTTCATACTTCAACCCAACCTACGTTCTGTTCACTGATTACTGTTTACTGTTCACTGAAAGGGGTATTCGTGAGAGAGGAAGGGTAAAGGGATTAATTCTCCTGTTGCCTCGCCGATTTGTACTTTCAAACCCTCTCCTCCCGCTTTTGTTTTCACATAACCCAAGCCAAAATCCTCCAGCACACTGGTGAGTAAACCGACTTTTTGCGCTTCTAAAATAATCGGGGTATTGCTGGGGACGGGTTGGCTGAGTTTTATGCCCCAAAGTCTTTGTTTTACTCCTTTATAGGTGTTGAGACGGGCGATAGTTTCTTGACCAATATAACAACCTTTATCAAAAACGATCGCTCGCCATAAACCGGCCTCTAAAGGGTTATAATCTTCGGTTAATTCTCGATCGACTGCCGGTCGGCCTTGATGGATTCTCAGGTATTCCCACACCTGCTCATCGGCGGGAGTAACGCCATTTTTAATTAAATTTTCCCAGAGGGGACCGGCTTCGGCGGCGGCAACGATTAAAGTATATCCGGGTAGGTCTAAGCCGGTACCGACGGCCACTCTCAGGGGGGGTTCGGAAAGGAGATAATGACTATGCTGCACCCCCGTTAAAATCTGCTCTGGAATGGCGATTTTTTGCAGGTATTGCCCGCTTTCAGTACCGATTAGGGTGAAAATGCCAAAATTATCGGTTAAGTCGCTAATTTCCACTTTATCGAAGGGGAAAATATAGCGATCAATCAATTCCAGTAAAAATTGACGACGTTGGGGAGAAACGAGGATGAGGAGGGAGTCATCGCCAGCGTAAACTGTGACAAAATCGAGAGTACGACCGGTAGAGTTAAGGAAAATTGTCTCACAACCCTGACCCGGTTTCAGGCGATCGATCGCGTTACTGGTTTGATTGTGGAGAAAACGCAGTCGGTCCTGGCCTTTTAATTCTAATAAACCCCAATCGGAGCGATCGATTAAAATTGTTTGGGATGCTAAACTTTGGGGATCATTACTGTAATTTTTCAGAAAATTAGCGGCATACTCTGCCTTGATCGTTTCTAAATCTGCTTTCATGGAGGTAAATTAGCGAATAATTGCTTAATAATGCGCTCGGTTTTCGTTTCCAAACTCTGCCAATCAAGTTCACCGGTGGGATCGAGGAGACTGGTATCGATGGTGACGCTCTCTCCTTCATCGGTGGGATAATCGAGAAAACAGACTTGAAAACAAAGTTCCCAAATATTTACAGTAACGGAGCGATCGAGATAAGTCAAACAGAGCAGATAACTGGGATAGGGATCTTGAATTTCTGTATAAGTTCCTTTCCAGAGGGAATTTTCTAACTGTTTACGCAGATTATCCAGCACCCGAATAAATGCCGGTTGCATTAATAATTGTGCCTGTTCCCAAGCGGTAATATCTTTAAATTTTGGATTCATCTTATCAGTTATCAGTGATCAGTGATCAGTAAACTGATCACTGATAACTGATTTAAGCTGTTACTAAGGTTGCTTCCTTAGCTGCCATCATTTTCATCAGGTCTAACATCCGGCAGGAGTAACCCCATTCGTTATCGTACCAAGAGACGACCTTAAAGAAATTGGCATTAAGTTGAATGCCGGCTTTAGCATCAAAGATACTGGAACGGGGGTCGGTGATAAAGTCACTCGATACCACTTCCTCATCGGTATAACCGAGGATACCTTTCATCGGTCCTTCGCTGGCGGCTTTCATAGCGGCGCAGATTTCCTCGTAACTGGTGGCTTTTTCGGTTTTAAAGGTTAAATCCACCGCCGAAACGTTGGGAGTTGGCACACGGAAGGCCATACCGGTTAATTTGCCTTTTAGGGAAGGAATAACTAGGGTTACTGCTTTGGCTGCCCCCGTGGAGGAGGGGATAATATTTTGACTGGCGCCGCGACCACCGCGCCAATCTTTTTTCGATGGACCATCAACGGTGGGTTGAGTGGCGGTCATCGAGTGTACCGTGGTCATTAATCCTTCCGCTAGTCCGAAGTTATCGTTAATAACTTTGGTGATCGGGGCTAAACAATTGGTGGTACAACTAGCGTTAGAGACGATCAGATCCTTAGCGGGATCGTACTCATTATCGTTAACGCCCAGTACAATAGTACGAACTTTGTCGGGATCTTTGGTGGGTGCGGAAATAACCACCCGTTTGGCCCCGGCTTCTAGGTGTTTTCCTGCCCCTTCCGCGGTGGTAAATAAACCGGTGGACTCGACCACATAATCGGCCCCGGTTGCACCCCAGGGCAGTTGGGCGGGGTCTTTAATCGAGTAACAGGGGATAAACTTACCATCGACGACGATGCCATCTTCTTTCGCTTCTACCGTACCCTGAAAACGTCCGTGGGTGGAGTCGTATTTGAGCAGATAGGCAATATTATCGGGGGGGACGAGATCATTGATACCAACAAACTCGAAATCAGGATTTTGGATACCCGCCCTAAAAACGAGGCGACCGATACGACCGAATCCGTTGATAGCGACTCTTACTTTTGTCATGAAAAAAACTCCTTTGCAGCTGCGATAAGCTTAGGCACGATCAAGAAAAAATAATTTGAGAATTGATTGGCCTGTAGAGAATCACTATATATGCTAATCAGCTTTTGTTGATCGCTAGATGAAGTATAGAAAGATTTTAAGTTTCAGTGCTTCAAAAGCTCTCCTGCAAAAATCAAAAATCTTTCGTTAGGTGAGAAGACAGGAGACTCCGAGACAGGAGACTCCGAGACAGGAGACAAAAGATAACTATAATATCCATAAAATCTAAGATTATGTCAAATTTATCCGATTTTTTTAGATATTTTGACCTGATAGTGGCTCTAAAACTTACTTTTGCAGGAGGTCTAAAGATAAAAAATAATAAATTTGCTATCCTAGTAGTCCTCACCACCGGCATCGAGAAGGCCTAATTAGGCTCTTCCCGACAAAAAAGTTCTCAGAGAATTTATTGCTCTATAAGTTAAGAACATATTAATATGCCTTTAAAAGCCATTTAAAAACCCCGCCCGACTGACATAAATTCCCCAAGTCAGATTGGCAAAATATAGCTTATTTTAATAGTTTTTTGCGCCCCAAAAGGTTAGACTCTTGATTACAGTTTGAAAACTGACCGAGGGTTAACCCTCTCGATAATCTGGAGAAATTGTCTATCAACTCTCTTAATCTCATCCTTCATAGATATTGGAGAAATATTCATGGTATTCACACCAGAAAGACCCTTAACAGAACAAAATCCCCTTTCTCAAGACGAACTCTATAAAACCCATGCCTATTGGCGCGCTTGTAACTATTTAGCTGTAGGTATGATTTATCTGCGCGATAATCCCCTGCTCAAAGAACATCTTAAACCCGAACACGTTAAGTATCGTTTGCTCGGTCACTGGGGAGCGAGTCCGGCCTTAAGTTTTACCTACGTTCACCTCAACCGTTTAATCAAAAAATACGACCTCGATATGATTTTTATGGCCGGTCCTGGCCATGGGGCGCCGGGGGTACTCGGTCCGGTTTATCTAGAAGGAACCTATTCGGAAATTTACCCCGATAAAAGTGAAGACGAGGAAGGATTACAAAAATTCTTTAAACAATTTTCTTTTCCCGGTCACATCGGCAGTCACGTCACCCCCGAAACCCCCGGTTCTATCCATGAGGGCGGCGAACTGGGTTATAGTGTTTCCCATGCCTACGGTTCTGTTTTTGACAATCCCGACCTAATTACGGCCGTGGTGGTGGGTGATGGGGAAGCAGAAACCGGTCCCCTTGCTACCGCATGGCACTCGAATAAATTCCTTAACCCGATTCGCGATGGTGCGGTACTGCCAATTTTAAACTTAAACGGTTATAAAATCGCTAATCCCACCATTCTCTCCCGTATTTCGACGCACGAGTTAGAAAGTCTCTTTGTCGGTTACGGTTACACTCCCTACATCGTCGAATGTAAGGAAGATGAAGACCTCATGCACTGCCATCAAAAAATGGCCGCTACCCTAGAACACTGTATCAATCAGATTCGCTCCTATCAACAGGAAGCTCGCAGCACGGGTATTGCTAAACGTTACCCCTGGCCGATGATTATCCTCCGGTCTCCCAAGGGTTGGACAGGTCCGAAAAACGTTGATGGTCATAAAGTAGAAGGATTCTGGCGCGCTCACCAAGTACCCATGGGTGCCATGCAGGAAAACCCCGAACACTTGAGAAAATTAGAGGAGTGGATGAAAAGCTATAACCCGGAGGAATTATTTGACTATACCACGGGTAAATTTAAGCCAGAATTTAAAGAACTCGCTCCTATTGGTCATCGTCGCATGAGTGCTAACCCGCACGCTAACGGCGGATTGCTGCGTAAAGACCTAAAAATGCCCGATTTTCGTCAATATGCCGTAGATGTCACCCACCCTGGCCAAGTGGAAGCGGAAAACACGGGAGTGATGGGGGTATTTTTGCGGGATGTAATGCGAAATAATATGACTAATTTTCGCGTTTTTGGTCCCGATGAAACCGCTTCTAATCGTTTAGCTGCTCTCTATGAAGTGACTAAAAAAACTTGGTTAGCCGATACCTATCCGGAGGATTTAGATGGTAGCCAATTATCTCCCGATGGTCGGGTGATGGAGATGCTGAGTGAACATACTTTAGTCGGTTGGTTAGAGGGTTATTTATTATCCGGTCGTCACGGTTTATTTCACTCCTACGAGGCTTTTGCTCACGTTATCGATTCCATGTTCAACCAACACGCTAAATGGCTCGATATCTGCAAAAATCATGTACCTTGGCGCGCTTCTGTTTCCTCTTGGAATCTGTTGTTATCCTCGGTGGTTTGGCGGCAGGATCACAATGGTTTTAGTCACCAAGACCCCGGTTTTATCGATTTAGTAACCAATAAAAGTGCCGACGTGGTGCGGGTTTATCTTCCCCCCGATGGTAACTGTTTATTAAGTGTGGCTAATCACTGTCTCAAGAGCAAGGATTACACTAATATTATCGTTGCTGATAAACAGAAACACCTGCAATACTTGACCATTGAAGAAGCAATTAAACACTGCACCAAAGGTATCGGTATTTGGGATTGGGCAAGTAACGATGATGACGGAGTAAATCCCGATGAACCGGATGTAATTATGGCTTGCTGTGGGGATATTATCACTAAAGAATCCCTGGCAGCAACGGCAATTCTGCGGGAAGAATTCCCTTACTTAAAAGTTCGCTTTATCAACGTGGTTGATCTGTTTAAATTACAGTCGGAAAGTGAACACCCCCACGGTTTATCGGAACGGGATTTTGATAGTTTATTTACCACTGATAAGCCAATTATCTTTAATTTCCACGGTTATCCTTGGCTGATTCATAAACTTACCTACCGTCGCAGTAATCAAGAACGTATTCATGTGCGCGGTTACAAAGAAGAAGGGAATATTAATACTCCCCTAGAATTAGCGATTCGTAACCAAGTTGATCGTTTTCATTTAGTAATCGATGTCATTGATCGCGTGCCGAAATTAGGTTCTGCTGCCGGTCATGTGAAAGAACGAATGAAAAATGCTATTATCGATAATCTCGATTATGCTTTTACCAATGGTATCGATAAGGACGAGATTACTAACTGGAAATGGCCTTATTAATTAGGCTAGAAAGTGGTTTAGGTGATGATAATTTATTAGTTTACCGATAAATTTCATCTTCCTATTCCACCTAAATAGATTTAATTTACTAAGCCAATTAAAATCATCAATATTGCGAGTTACAATTGTTAAATTATAAACGAAAGCTGTTCCCGCAATAATGACATCTCCTAAGGACATCTTTCTGATTTGTTTTAAAGTTACTGCTTGGTTAATTACAGGTTGAGAGATGGGTAAGATTTGAGAAGCATTAAAAAATTCTTCAAAATAGACTTTATCCTGATGATTTAACCGATGGTAGCCTAAAACTTCCAGATAGGATAAAGCAGAGACATAAGGAGAATTTTCTGCAATAAACTCCCGGAGAAACTCATTTTCTAATTGAGCGGCATAGATAATAATATTGCTATCCAATAACATGATTTAATCCCGATAAGGAAGAGAGCGATCACACCGATTTTGTTGTTGCCACTGTTGGGTATCAACATCAGTAAAAGTATTATTATTAGCAATTTTTTTCAAAGCATTGGCCATTTTTTGACCGTTAGATCGATTTTTACCAATAATATTTTCTTCTAATAAGGTAATATAAACATTAACAGGATATTCGGAGTTGATTTCAGGGGTTTCATCAAGCCATTGAAGGGTATTATTTTTCAAAATTGCTTTAAAGGTTTTTAGCATAGTTTTCTCCACCGTTAAATGATACAGGATAAATGATTCAGACTAGCTCTAACCCAATTTTAACACAAGACCAACCCAACAAACTCCCCTGACCTCAATCTTTTAAATTAACGTCTTTGGATCATTTCATAATCAAAAGTTCATTACCAGAGTGAAAAATTACGCAAAATGGTGATAGTCACTTTACCTGTTTTTAAGGGAGGCTAATTTATCGGCGATGACTGGGTGAAAATTAATCATTAAATCAATTTATAACAAGCAATCGAGGGTTTTACTATCGCGTTAATGTACCTTAAAAAGGTAGCTATCACTTTATTTTAGCTTTTGGAAATAAAATTAAGATAAAGCGTACTAGAATAGATAATTTATTCGTTTGAAAAAAACGCATTCAATCATCTATTTTAATAAATGTTCTATTTCTTCATCTGTAAAATCAAATTGTCTAAAAATTCGTAAAACATAAGCAGGGGACATTTCTTTTGCACCTATATCGATAGGAACGATTCGACGTTGATTATACAATACTCTACAATATAAACGATGATCACCTTTTCCTTCTCGATAAAATTGACAGCCTCCTTTTTCAAGAATTCTGATTAGTGCTTTGGGTTTAAGAGAAGGAATATTTTTAGGCATAAACTTTTCTGAGTTCGTAAGTTTCGGGAGTTTCAGAATCTCCCACAGTTAAAAATTCATGAAGTTCGTCTATAGGAATAGGACTGGTATAGATATTGGCTTGATCACGATAAATCTCCCAAAAAGATTCAATCGCTTCTTTTAGTTTCTCCATAGCTTTTTCCTGAGTTTCTCCTTGTCCAACTAATCCATTTTCAAGACATAATGAAACCCAATAATCTGCACTTTTTCTCAAAATAACGGTATAAAAGTTCATGGTGATTGTTCCGTTGAAATTTTAATCGGGGATTAGAATTTACTCCGGCTTAATTTTAACACAAAACCAACCCAACAAACTGCCTTACCTCAATCTTTTAAATTAACGTCTTTGGATCATTTTATCAATAGACAATAAATAAAGTGCATTATACTTTGTTAATGCACCCGATCAGAAAAGCGATCGCTGAGGATAATATATGATTATGCAATTACTAAAACGGACTCGGTAGAGTTATCGCTAAATTCCTTAATAGCTTGTTTATGTTTTAAAATAAGACTGATTAGATGATAAGTGGTACAATTTCCAATCCTCAGCCAGATGAACTTTGGAGGTTGGCCATACAACAAACTCCGTTGATAAAAATCAGAATCTTTCGAGACAATTATAAATCCATTGATACGCGCATATTGCCAAATCCTTTGATCGGGAAACCCTTTTAGGCTACAATATCTAACATGAGCGCTATCGGGAAAATGTGATACCAGTAACAGAGGTAGTTTAGGTGATAAGTTTTCGTCAAATAGCAGTTTCATCGGGAATAACCATTAAACGACGATCCCGCTCGGCGGCAAATGCAAAACAGGCTTGTATATCTTCTAAGGTAAGATCGGGGAAATCATCTAATATTTCTTCAATAGTCATCCCTCCTCCTAGATAATCAAAAATATCTGCTACTGCAATACGAGTATTGACAATGCAAGGTTTGCCACTGCGAATGTCTGGGTTAATCACAATCCGATCTCGATATTTAGCTGCAAAAGACATAGTAATAATTGTTGTTGACTAATGATTATTATAGCTTAATGTTAACTGTACTTTAAGCTTGATAAATCTTAAAACCAAAGCCCTCGACTTTTAGGTTTCAAAAATTCTATTATCAATAAGCTGCATTACACTACCTTAATCCACTCTAAAAGAGCGGCGATCGCACTGATGTGGCCTTACTGGGGAAAAAATGGTATGATATAGCGGTAAGCGCTTGAGTGAGATACAGACCAAGCTTTGCCTAGCATGGTTTATAGCTCGTGACACTGTACCTCATACGACTGCACACCGCTATAATAACAATTTATTAATATTATTGCCAAGTAATTATGTCATCTTTAGTTATCTCACAACATATTGAAATCACTCCTGGTATCTGTGGCGGAAAACCTCGTATTGCTGGACATCGAATTAAAGTTCAAGATATTGTAATTTGGCATGAAAGAATGGGAATGTCACCAGATGAAATTATTTATCATCATCCTACTATCACCCTAGTAGATGTTTATGCAGCCTTGGTCTATTACCATGACAATCGAGAAGAAATTAGACGACAACTTGAAGCAGGAGAAACTTTTGCTAAACAACTACAAGGCAACAAACCATCTTTAATTGAGAAAATATTAAATTGACGAGCTAAAATCGTTATGAAAAAACTTAGAGTTTATATCGATACATCAGTCATTGGAGGCTGTTTAGATGATGAATTTTCCTTAGAGTCCAATCAATTGATGGAAGCCATTAAGCAAGAAAAGTTTATTTTGTTAATGAGTGATATCATTGTTAGCGAATTAATTAATGCCTCCCAAGCGGTTAAAGATATTTTATTATCGATTCCGCAGAGAGTTATTGAAGTAGTTAAGATAACAGCTGAAGTTTTACAGTTAAGGGATGCTTATATCAATGAAGGAGTTGTTACATCAAAGTCTATTAATGATGCTACTCATGTAGCGGATGCAATCATATCATGGAATTTTAAACATATTGTGCGCCTAGATAAAATGAAAGGCTATAATCAAATTAATTTACTTAATGGCTACGGAATTTTGACTATTATTTCTCCTTTAGAGGTAACAATTGATCAAGCCAACGACAATTAAAAAAAGTTTTGACTGTTTAGCTTTTAAACAAACCAGTCAAGAAAAAATGGCTGAAGACATGAAAAATCTCAGCTATTCAGATCAGATTGAATATCTTCAAAAAAAGATTAATGAAAGTGATTTAAAGTTATGGTGGGAATCCATCAATAACAAGAAATAAGGCGCATTATACTCTGTTAATGCACCCGATAAAAAAAGCGATCGCACTTCTAATATTCTGCCAAATGCGATCACAAATCCCCATTTTTACATAAAAAATGATAATATAAAACTCAAATTTGAACTATTGTTGTGGCAAGATACTAGGATGACAAATTTACAATTAACTCAAGCGGAAATTGAAAGCCTTACTTTTGATGAATTTTTGTATTTAATAAATTGGATCAATAAGTTAGACGATCAACAATGGGAAAAACAAATCAAATTTTAGCAAGAAAGAATTTTGAGTTTTTAAAAAGTGACTTAAACCATCCTTCTTTGTCTTTTAAAAAAATTGGAGAATTTTGATCGGCAAGATTTGGTATTAATTATAGAGCTTTAGCTTTTAAAGATGGTGAAGATTATATTTGGGGGTGGATAGGAAGTCATGAAAAATAGGAAAGATTATTAAAATAAAAGCGTTCGCCTCTTTATTGCCAAAATGTAGTTAAACAAAGTGCAACCCAACACCAACCAAATAAATTAATAGTTGATCATGTTGGGTTTCGTGCCTCAACCCAACCGACAAGATCGGCGATCGTACTAAAATCGGTTGACGATTGCGCTCTGTTGCCGGGGCATATTGACGTAAATCAGCACTACTCATCGTTTTTTTCTCAAACTAACCCATTATAGGCGACTACAAGAGCATATTCAGAATGTTTCGGGATAATAAGACTATTTGGTATGTTATCCAGAAATATTCTGGCTATATATCGGAAAATATACGGAAAGTTTCTTGCTATCACCCTCTATAGGGTAATTATCCCGAAAGTTTCGGCTTTTTGTCCTAAAGGAGTTGACCAGACGGAAAATGTCAGTATAATAAACAGTTAGACGCTTTAAGTTATCTGTGGGGGTAGTACCTAGAGATGGTTGGTGGAAATTCTGGGATGAATACTTTGGTAGAGACAAGTGGTAAGTAAACCCGCAAGACATAGCCAAAAAACTGAGCGCCTAGCTCGTTCTCTTCAGCCTAGAGATGTTTATAAGTGGCTTGTAACAGTTGGATATTTCCCTGAAGCCTACGTGCTGCCTCCATGTTTCCATGTGCAGAGACATCCAATTTATGGCAAGAGATATTTTCCAACCACAGGGAAATATCAGCCTAAGATTTCTCAGTTATGTGAACTACATTTCCCAAAATCACATTTCACAGATAGAACTTTCAGTATCATTGATCCTGAAATTCATAACGATATCGCTCTTGAATTTGCTGAAAACTGGAATACAGTTCTGGATATCCTTTTTCATCCAGACAAATGTATCTATTCGTACAGTTTTCCAATTCCAGTTGATGCTTCTCATCTAGGAGCTTTAGGGAAACTGCGCTCTGGAAGAATGATATATGAATATATAGAGATGGCGGAGAATGATTTGGTTGAAGAAGCTTACAGATATAAATATTTGATTCGCACTGACATCAAAAACTTTTATCCTTCTGTTTATACACATAGCATTGCTTGGGCATTCCATACAAAATCAGTCATTAGAACAGGGAGTAA
Source organism: Microcystis sp. M090S1 (assembly GCF_020246295.1). NCBI lineage: Bacteria > Bacillati > Cyanobacteriota > Cyanophyceae > Chroococcales > Microcystaceae > Microcystis > Microcystis sp. M090S1. The sequence continues at coordinate 14,109 of NZ_JADBTF010000094.1, forward strand.
TCGTTCTGACTCCAGTTTTCTGGGAAACAGATTGGACAAATTATTTCAAAATGCTAATGATGGTTGCACCAATGGTTTACCGATAGGTCCGGCTGTTTCCGATCTAATTAGTGAGGTTATCCTCTCTGCCATTGACTTAGAGGTTTCTCAAAAAGTCAGGAAATTAGAGGCTCTTGCTGTTCGATTCAAGGACGATTACTTGTTTTTGTGTAAGGGAAGGAATGATTGCCAGGATATCATAAAATGCTTGCAGAAAAATTTGAAGGAATATAATCTCCTTCCAAATGAAGATAAAACTGATATACGGGAATTGCCTGAAGGAATGTTTCGTGAATGGGCTTCAAAGTATTACCAAATTCGCCCAAATAAGGGAATAAAGCTCTCTTATAAAGAATTTAAAGAGCTTTATTTAGGTGTTCTTCGGATTGACAAGGAGAATCCTGGAACGGGAGTTATAGATCGTTTTATTGCAGACATAATGGATAAGCAGTATAGACCGCTTATCCCGGTAGATGCTGTTAGCTTGAATAAGTCTGTTAGCTTACTGCTTCTGCTTGCAGAACGTAGAGTAAAAACCTTCCCTAAGATTTTAGGGGTTATAGAAGCTATGATGGCTCAGTCGAACAACCAAGCTATCAGAGATTTAGTTGAGAAGCATCTAAAGTTGTTATTGCGAGAATTGATAAAAAACTGGGAAGATAACCGTTACTTGATTTCTTGGATACTATATTTCCTAAAAAGCAATGGCTTTCCAGTTCGCATAAGACAGCAGTTTAATCATCCTATTCTTGATTCAATCAAATCTAATAAAAATAGGATTTTTAATACTCGCTGTGACTTTAGTCTCTATAGATGTATTTCGTCTGCTAAAGCTGCTGGAAGCTTGTCCTACCATCTGGATGTCTTCAAACCCTAGAAATGAAAGTGAGGTAATACAACAATTCTCAAGAAAAGTTCTAATTCATGTCTTTGCCAGCGTCTAACACTTCACGGCAGCAGACGGACGAAAGCTGCTGGTGCTAAGTTACAGGTTATCTGCCGCCGCTGCGTTATGCCGTTATACCGCTCATCTCTAGGTTGAGGCGCAGCCAAAATCTTATCTCTTGGCGATCGAGGTTAGATGGTATGACATCTTGAGCCAGCAGTGCTTTCAGGCATAACGGCAGCAGCGATTTACAATAGATCAAGAATTGATAGGAAAGGGCTGATGACGTTACAAGAAATCTAAAATCAGGCATTGCAATTGCCTACTGGCGATCGTTGGCAGTTGGTACAAGTTCTCCTAGACTCTCTGAAACGGGAAGCAAACCTCAAATCCAAGCGGGGAAACCTGTTGCGCTTGCGAGGTGTTTCTGAGATTTCGGCAGCTACAGGGGAAACTAACGCCCCAACCGATTATTTAACCTATCTGATCGAGAAGTATTCCGTAATGCGAGTTCTGATTGATACCAATGTCATTCTTGATTTTCTACAAGAACGAGAGCTATTTGTGGAAAACGCAGCAAGATTATTTGAGCGTATTGATGCTGGGGAAATTCAGGGATTTATCGCATCAACGACAATAACTAACATTAGTGGATAGAATGCACAAAATTAGCATTCAGGTCTTGATTCAGCAACGCCTTTGACACTGGCAATGATTTGTCCGATGTCTTGAGGAGTGGCACCTGTTGCCAACAGCGATGGGATAAGCAATTCCAGTGAAACTGACGGATCGCCATTTTCAGCTTTGGCAATCCGAGGTTGACTAGAGCCGATTTTATTGGCCAGTTCACTTTGAGTCATTATCTTCTGCCGCTGACTTTTCAAACTTTTGCTAAGAGCTAGTTTGATTTCAACAAGGATAATCTCTTCGGGCGTTAACTCTAAAAAGTCGGAAACGGTTCCGATTTTCCAGCCTTTTGATGCCAAAAGCCCTTTTTTAGTCTCTTCCATCCTCTTATTCCTGCTGATCAGTATCGTATTTACTCAAGCGTTTCTTACAAACCTCAATTACACTTTTGGGTGTTGCTCTTGTTGTCTTATTAAACACCTCAATAATCAAGATTGCATCTTCATCAATTCGATAAATAATCCTCCAATTTTTATCGATGTCTCTAATGCGTAGCTCATGACAATGATAGCCTACACTTGGCAGAGGACACGAATGTGGCAAACCAAGAGGTTCGCCTTCCTGTAGTTGCCTGAGTAAGACACCTGCTTCGATCCGTGCTTCTAAACTGAAAGGTGGGGTCTTGATCTCACCATGCAGCCAAGCTAAAGGTTTGCTTTGATCAGCCATGATGTATTTATATCATATCTGATGTACTAAAATATGGCAATCGCCTCACTACTATCTAACAATTCAAAGGTGGCGGAGCGACGAAATATGAACAGCTAACCTACTTTGAGCAACTCTCAAACTGATTGGTAACGATTGGATGCAATCAGCGATATTGATAGCGACGTGTGAGATTATTCTTGAGATAACATAAGGTCGATGTCTGATAACTGATAATTGATCGCTAAATTTAACTTCTTAAAGAAACTTGGAACTGTTTAACTAAAGCTTCTCGCACTTTTGTCATTAAGGGTTCCACATCTTCATCGGTTAAAGTTCGATCGCCGGCACGATAGACTAAACTAAAGGCCAAACTACAATGATTTTCTGGCACATTCTGCCCCTGATAGCGATCGAATAATTCGACTTTTTCTAAAAGAGTTCCCCCAGCATTTTTGATAGTTTTTGTCAATCTATCTACGGGTATATCTGTGGAAACAAAGAAGGCGATATCTCGTGCCGCCCCCGGATAGGTAGAATAGACCTGTAAACGTGGGGTAATTTTGGCACTATCGCTAAGAGTTGCTAACAGGATCGGGAACTGGATTTCAAAGGCATAAACTGCCTCAATTAATCCCTTTTGCTGACGCAATTGCGGGTGTAGTTGACCGAATATACCTAGGCGTTGTTTGCCAATCCATAAAGATGCTGTTCGTCCGGGATGAAAACGCGCATCTTCGGCATATTTTTCGTAGCTTACTGTCAGCGAAAGGCGATCGAATACTGCTTCTAAAATGCCTTTTGCTTCATACCAAGTCATGGCCACCTCTTTACCCGATCGCAGCCAACGTCCGGCCGGGAAGAAATCACCGCCAAAAATACCGGCAATTGCATCGTATTCGTTGATATTATCCGATTCTAAGCGGAAAACTCGCCCGATCTCGAAGCCATTTAAGGCCCCGTTACCCTGAGACTGATTATACTCAAACGCTTCGATTAAACCGTCTAGGAGATTAGTCCGCAAAGCAGAATACTCGACAAAAAGGGGATTAGCGAGGACAACTTCCGCTAATTCCGGTTTAACTAGGGAATACTGGACTAATTCCGTCAAACCCACTGCTCGAAAAGCTTCCCGCACCCGACGCTGTATAGTTTCCTCAAAGGATAATCCTCCGGCTGCGGTTTTTGCCGGCAAAGTATCGACAAAGCGATCATATCCGTACAGTCGCGCCACTTCTTCAATTAAGTCAATTTCTCGTTCTAAATCCCGATAACGGTAGTCTGGCACTGTCACAGTCCACAGAACAGGATTTTTCGAGGTTAACTGCAATTCACAGCCTAAATTGCCTAAAATCCGTTCCACATCTTCGGCGAGAATTTCACCGATCGCACCATTATCTAGGGTAACTTGACCCAGTAGCTGCTGTAAACGTTCTAAACGCAATTCGATCGAACGACTGGACTGATCGGCGCGATAATCAGCTTTAACCTGACTGCTGACAGTTCCCCCAGCTAACTCTAGAATCAAATCGATCGCCCTTTGACAAGCATATTCCAAAGCGGCGGGATTAACACCGCGTTCATAGCGTCCGGAAGATTCGCTGCGTAAACCCTGCGCTTTTGAGGAACGACGGATGGCGATCGGATCGAATAAAGCCGACTCTAGCACAAGATTAACGGTTTCCTCGTTAACTTCCGTATCTTGACCTCCCATCACCCCCGCTAAAGCTACCGGCTTATTATTGGCAGTAATTAACAAATTAAGCTCTTTTAAGCTTCTTTCCTGGCCATCAAGGCTAATAAATTTTTCCCCTTCCTCGGCAAAACGGACCCCAATAGTAACGGATTTCCCTCCGGCAAAACTTTGTAAACGATCGCGATCGAAAGCGTGTAAGGGTTGTCCCCACTCCAAAAGTACATAATTAGTAATATCGACCACATTATTGATCGATCGCAGTCCGGCTGCCTGTAAACGCTGTTGCAACCATAGCGGAGATGGGCCAATTTTTACCCCCTCGATCACCGTACCAATATAGGCAGGACAGGCTTTATTTTCTGATATTTCCAGCGTTAAATCTTTTTTAGGGGAAAATTCCCGTAATTTGACTTTTGGTAGGCTTAATTCTCCTCCTGTCAAAGCCGCTACTTCTCGCGCGACTCCGATCATACTCAAAGCATCGGCGCGGTTAGCGGTGGGAGAAATATCTAAAATCACCTCATCGAGTCCTAAAAGGGGACGAACATCTGTACCTAAAGGGAGATTTTCCTGGCTAAAAATGTGGATTCCTTCAGAATCCTTAGTTAATCCTAATTCTGCGAGGGAACAGATCATCCCTTCCGATTTTACCCCGCGCAATTTAGCCGGTTTAATCGTTAAATTGATTTTGGCTAAATAAGTTCCCAAAGTAGCCACGGGAACTAGAATATCAGCCCTAGCATTGGGCGCACCACAGACAATTGTACTAGGGTTTTCCTGACCGATATCCACCTGACAGACACTTAGTTTATCTGCATTGGGATGGGGTTGGCGATCGATAATTTTACCAATAACCACACCCTTTGCCCATTCTCGGCGATCCTCGATCTCTTCCACTTCTATTCCCGCAATTGTCAATAATTCGGCTAATTCTTGGGGAGATTGGACAATTTTGACTAATTCTCGTAACCAGTTGATCGAAATCCGCATCGTTAATTCTTGCTTGCCGTTGGTTCTTAACTATTGTAAACCGTGGGTAGTCAATGATTTAGAAATTAGGGACGATCGGCTGTTAAAATATTAAGGGGAGGATAGAAGAACTGTGTAAATAACCGACCATTTTCCTTGGCCAGGGCTATTTATCTAATCTTAGTTAAGTTATCGTTACAGTTTTGTCTCTAGATAATTATACTATCTATTCATCTTTCTAAAATCGTCAGATTTTCGCTTTCTTGTCAATAGCTATCTATATGAAAGTTCAGTCAGTTAACTTAAAATATTTTAAGAGATTTCGTAATTCTGGAGAACTATTTGATTTTACAGATGCCGAAACAGGTTTAGCACGAGACCTAATTGTTTTAATAGGGATGAATGGCTCTGGTAAGACCAGTATTTTACAAGCAATTGCCGCAACTTTAGGAGAAGCTACTGGACGATTAAAAAATCTTTCTGATCTAGATTGGCCTGGCTTTAGTTATGAACTTTTAGGAAGAAGTTGGGGTCAATTTTCGCCAGAAGTCACTCTCAAAGTCCAATTTTCCTCTCCAGAAATTCAAGCAGTTCAAGACTTCTATAGTCAACTTCAAGAACTAGGGAGAGAATTAACACCTCCCAGCGATAAAGATATTGTAACTCTTAAATGGCGAAATAATCGGGTGCAAGCAGCAAGTGCCTCAGAATTATTTCAATTCAAGGGTAGGGAATACGCCAAACAACTGTCCCGAACGTTGGGTTTTAGAGTTTTTGAAAAAGTGGGGACTATTCTTTGGTACACAGAACAAAGAACATCTAGCAGTTTAACACCAGAAAATACCGATAAAATTGAATTTACCGATGATATGTTACGAGATCAGTTAGCAACACGATGGCAGTTTCATCAAAAAAATATCAGTGGTCAAATCCCACAAATGCGCTCCGGTCAGAAAGATTTATATGCAGAACTTGAACGCAATTACAAAGCTATTTTTATCGAGCGTAGTTTTGAAGGTTCTGTCCCAAGAGAGGGTGTAGATGACTTTTTCAGCAAACCTTGGTTTTATCTCTACGATGGCAAAAATCAATATGAAATTTCTGAGATGTCTGGAGGTGAACGTTCTATTTTCCCCATCCTATTAGACTTTGCTAATTGGAATATCCATAATTCTGTTATTTTAATCGATGAAATCGAGTTACACTTGCACCCACCAATGCAGCAGGCATTATTAAGAGCCTTACCCAAGTTAGGTAAAAATAATCAGTTCATCATTACAACTCACTCCGATTATGTAGAACAGCTAGTACCTGAAGATTGTATTATTCGCCTAGAGGTGTAATTGTGACTGTTGTTAGCGGTGGCAGAACAATTTTTTGTGAAGGCAAGTCGGATAGCTTAGATTATCGATTGATAAACAAAATAGTTGCCGATATATCGGGAGATAGATGTACAATTATTCCCGCCGGAGGTAAGTTTACATTTTCAAGCTTTGTCCAAGGCTACTTCTCTCGTAACGAGATGAGTAATCAGAGATATATAGTCTTTCGTGATCGAGATTTTGATGCAATACCAACTTCCGACATTCAATTGCTTAAACTGGAGACTAGATTAGGTAATAACTTTACTTATTTAACCTATCGATCCTGTATCGAAAATTATCTTTTAGATGCAGAATTAATATCTAGTTATTGGACGGAAAAATACCAAGAAAAAGTGGACAATCCTAGCTCTAAATGGGGACATGGAAAGCCTCCAGATCAACAGACTATATGGAAATGGATTGAAACTAGCGCTAGGACTATACTATCTTATCAAGCAGTACGCTGGGCTTTAAGTGATTTATTGAGAAAGAGCCAAGCACGGGAACAATTAAAAACAACTTGGACAGGTAGTAGTGGTGAATTACCTGAATCCTTAGCACTGAAACAATGCCAAGAGCAAGCAGTCAATTTAATCAATCAATTTAGACAAGCATTAGAATCAGTTACAGTAGAAGCCTTTCAAACAAGTCTTAATAGCTATCAAAACCAGTTTGAGCAAGAGGATTTTTGGCAAAAAAAACAATACCTAATTTGGTTTCATGGTAAGGATATTCAAAAACAAATGCAGCGACAAGAACCTAACTACATTTCACTACGTCACTTTTATAATTGGGCAATCAATCAGCTTGATATTAATCAACATCTAGAGCTTAAAGAGTTGCAAACAAAAATAGAGCAACTGTGATATTTTTATTTTAGGGGCTTTGGTGATAGCAGTTATCTTAATGGTGAGGTACGAAGTTTTCGTTTTGGGGAGTCTCTGAGTCGGTCGTCGATATTTTTGCCGTTTTTAAACCCTCAAAAATTAATTATGCCAGAGGTTTAATGAACATACCTCATGACATTGGTAAACTTTATATCTTAAAATGCACACAGACAGAACACTTCTGGGAAAATTATCCCCATCTCCCCTAAAAACAAGCTATCCTAAAGATTGCTATCTAGTTCCGATTCTATCCGTGCCTTACTATTCCCAATATCCCGACGCTTTTACTCCCAGTTATCTGAGCGAACTACAAGGACAGATTCTCGCTTGTCCCCACTTCACAGTTAACAATTTAAATCGAGATTTCGTTAAAACCAAAGGCTTTTCTATCGCTTTTCGACGCACACAAATCAGCGAAGTCGAACGAATTTTTCCCTATTTTAAACCCTATCTTGATCGCAGTTTACAAGCTGACTGCAACGCTTTTTATCTTAATCCCTTACTCCTACAAACCGGTTCACGGGTAGATCCCCATATCGATCGCTCCCTGCGCTCCTATTGTAAAACTATCGATCCTCCGCTCCTAGTTAGCGTCCTTTATGTGCAGGTTCCTAGGGATATTCAAGGGGGGGAACTGGTACTAGCAAACCGTCATCGTTCCGTGGCCCAGATTCGTCCTTGTGCTAACACCCTGATCCTCTTTCAAGGAGATCTCACCCATTCAGTTAATCCCGTTAGCTGTTCTGGTATTCGTCTGAGTCTTGTCTGCGAACAATATCGTTTAGATGCCGAAGAATTGCGAGAGATTCCCGAAATGCAGATAGAATCGCGAACCATAAAACCAGAAAAGAAAAAAAAGAAAGATCGGGTCGTTGCCCTACAATAAAAGGACATTTTTGTAAAGATATTCTAGATGGTGATGCGCGAACCGATCGTCGAATTAAGGGGAGTAACTAAAGCTTTCGGCAAGAAAGTAATCTTAAATAACGTCGATCTGAAAGTGTACGAAGGGGAAGCGATCGGCGTGATCGGTCCATCGGGTACGGGAAAATCGACGATTTTGCGCTTAGTCGCCGGATTACTGGCCCCCGATCGAGGAGAAGTGTACATATACGGCACAAAACGCCAGAGAACCGTAGAACAGGGGGAAGATCCCCTCGGTGTTGGTCTAGTTTTCCAACAATCGGCCCTTTTTGACTCCCTCACCGTCGGGGAAAATGTCGGTTTTGCTCTCTATCGCAACTCAAAGCTAAAACGAGCCGAAATCCGCGATTTAGTGGAAGAAAAACTGGATTTAGTGGGAATGTCCGGTTCCTACGACCTCTATCCCTCTGAAATATCCGGAGGGATGCGAAAACGCGTCAGTTTAGCCCGGGCAATTATCAGCGATCCCTCGATCGCCGCCGATCGATCGAATATTCTCCTTTACGATGAACCCACTGCTGGACTGGATCCCGTCGCTTCTACCCGCATCCAGACGGTAATTATGGAACTTCTCAAGGTAAAAAAAGCCTGTGGGGCCCATCTGATTGTCACCCACGTCCACAGCACCATCGAAAATACCACCGATCGCATCGTTTTTCTCTATAAAGGTCAATTTCAATGGGTTGGACCGACTCAAGAGGCTTATCACTCCGAAATCCCCGTACTCAAGCAATTTTTTACCGGCAGTATCGACGGACCAATTCAGTGATCACTGATCACTGATCACTGAAATCCCCCGATTTCTCCTGTAAGATACTGTTTAGAGATGAGGAGTAATTATTTATGCAAGCTGGCGGTTCACAACGAGGGATTTCCCCAACTCTGCGGCAAAGTGGTATCGGTTTAATGTTACTGACATCGGGGGGAATATTAATCTGGTTTATCGCTTGGTTAAGTAATTTTAGCTTCGGGGGACGCAGTTATCGAGCCACCTTTCTTTTTCCTAATGTGGGTGGCATGATGGTGGGAACCCGCGTCGGTTATCGGGGAGTGAGAATCGGGCAAGTGACGGCAATTACCCCAGAACCGGAGGGAGTCGCCGTAGAAGTGGAGATTTCGCCAGCAGATCGCCTAATTCCCAGTAATTCCCTCATCGAAGCCATTCAATCCGGTTTAGTGGGTGAAACCACGATCGATATTACTCCCCTGCAAGCTTTACCCGTCGGTGGTGTTAAAGAACCCCCTTTGAGTCCTAACTGTAATGGGGAAGTGATTATCTGTAACGGTTCCCGTTTACAAGGGCAATCGGCGCTAAATGTCAATACCCTGATCAGATCTTTACTGAGAATTTCTAATCTAGTTAGTGATCCCGATATGGTGGCTGGATTTCGTTCTTTTACCCAACGCGCTGCCAATGCCTTGGGGGGACTCGATCGCTTTAGTGGTGAGGCAACCACTGCTTTAAGCGAGGTACGTCGCAGCGGTACTCTAGGTAAAGTTAATTCGGGGATGAGATCTCTAGAATCCTTACCCCAAGTATCCGGTTCCCTCGATCGCCTTTCTAGTGATCTTTCCGGTGTCGGGGGATTGAGTCAGGAAGCGACTACTTTACTGAGAAGTTTACAGGGAAGTGGCGGCCTGAGAAATTTAGACGCTACCCTAGTAGAGGCCCGAAAAACGCTGCTTTTGGTGGGACAAACCACCGAAGAACTGCGGGTTTTTTTGGCAGCTAATCAAAATCGTTTAATTGCTACTCTCGATAGTATCAAAACTACTAGCGATCGCCTACAAACTACTCTCGCTGCTTTGGATCCGATCCTGACGCAAGTGCAGAAAAGCCAAATCATCGAGAATTTAAACACTATTTCGGCAAATGCTGTTAAATTAAGTGAAAATTTGGGAAATTTTACCGCTTATCTCTCCGATCCTGCCACTGTTGTCACCCTACAGCAACTCCTCGACTCCTCTCGTGCTGCTTTTGCCAATCTTCAGAAAATCACCTCCGATGTGGATGAAATTACCGGTAATCCGCAACTGCGACAGGAAATTATCCGTTTAATCCAGGGTTTAAGTCGTTTGGTTTCTTCTAGCGAACAACTACAGCAGGAATTCGCCCAAGGTCAAGCAATGACAAGAATGGCCGCCCAAATTGCGACAATAGCCCCAAATCCCCCCGCTAATACCCCAGAAAAAGACGCTAAAAAACCTGAATCTGAGTAGCAGAATTTGGGGTTAGGGGTTGGGAAAAAAAAAGTCCGAGCATTTGTACTAAATTGTTTCAAGACCCTGCTAGTGTGCCTAATTTTTTGTCATAGCTAAATGAGGAATTTCTTCACCATGTTGACGATAACTTTCTTTAACGCCTTCCCAAGCTACAATTAATTCATTGAGTGCTGTTTGGGGGCTATCAGCAAAAGCGGAAACGCTAGGCATTTCTACTAAGTATGCTATCCAATCTCTCTCCTCATCTTGGAAGATATTAATGCTAAAACCGTTAAAATCCTCGGTGGTTGGATTCATTTTCTTCCTCCTGTATTTTTAAAAATTGTTTAACTTGATAAGCTTTCGCTTCACCGTTTTTTGTCGGTTGAATAGATAGACGGACTCTCTTGGATGAATACCAAATGTGATGACTTCCTGTTTGATGGTCAAAAGTCCAACCACAAAGATTAAGCAAACTCTCAAATTCGCTAAAACGTAATCCTTGAGGCGAGTTTTTGGCCTTTTCTAGCAGTCTTTCTTTTTTTCCCATCGATCGATCACAACGAACTCAATCCATTTTAGCTTAAAGTTAAAAGAAGGAGATCGCATTTATACATTAGAGATAGAATGCAATTCGCCCATACAATCGCCGAAAATCGCTTAATTTTGCTAATTTTTGAGTCATAATTAAAAACTCCATTTTTAGATAAACAACCATAGCCTAGCACAGAAAAGCTTAAAATAAATGAAAAAATGATTAATTTTTTGTTCAAGATGGTCTTAAATGAGCTTTGGGATAGAGAGACTTGTGGCAAGATATAATTAAGGGGTATTTGGGGAAGAAATTGGATTATGGAAGAACTTTTAGAATTAAAAGCTTTGCTCTTAAAAGGTGATATTAAAGGTTCACTGGCGATTGTAGAAGACCTTGAAGATATGAGCAAAAATGGGATTATTAGCACCATTCGTAGTTATGCTGTTATCTTATTACTTCATTTAATTAAACAACAGGCAGAAAACCGAACCACTCGTTCTTGGGATGTCTCCATTCGCAATAGTGTTAGAGAAATTCAACGCCACAATAAACGCCGAAAAGCAGCAGGATATTATTTAAGTGATCAGGAATTAACAGACACTTTAAACGATGCTTATCTTAATGCTTTGGATGCCGCTTCTTTAGAAGTCGAATCAGGTCGGTATCAATCGGAGCAAATAGAAGCTATAATTGACAAAAATAAACTGATTAGCACTGCTTTTCTTCTCATCAAAAACGTCTCTCCCTAGAAAGATTATGACCAACTCAATCTCTAAAGAACAAGCCCAAGAAATGTTACGTTGGTTAAACAAAAATCGTGACACCGTGATTGATTTATATAAAAATCAATACATTGCTTATAATGAAAAAGGAGTGATTGCTCACGGTGAAAATTTACAGAATGTTCTAGAAGAAGCCAACACAACCAATCAAGAATTTGTCATTTATCTTGTTCCTCGTTGTCGTTATTCTATTCAAATTTTACCCATTCAAGTTTAAAGTAGTTTAAGTTGATTTTGACAACGGCAAAATTCTATGAAAATAACCCTTTATCAACCGACGTTATCGTTATTATTGCTGCTGTTGCTATCCGGTGGTTGTGCAGTCAATCGGGAAAAAGGGAAAACCATCACTCCGCAAGCGTCTCCCCTAGCAGAAATCGTTCCTTGGCAGATGGTCGAACGGGTTACTATTTTAAAAGCCGATCGGGATCCCATCTATGCTTTGGCCATTAGTCCCGATAACTCCTTGCTGCTAAGTGGTAGTTTTGACGGCACGGTTAGGGAATGGGACCTAAAAACCCAAAAACCTCTCAGGACTTGGCAACTAGGTGATACCGTTAACGCTATCCAATTTAGTCCCGATGGTGAGACTTTCGTAACTGCCGATGCGGGGGGAAAAGTGCAACGCTGGAATACGCGCACCGGAAAATTAGAAATGACCTATCCTGGCCATGCTTTTCTCGTTACTGATGCCGCTATTTCTCCCGATGGCAAAATTTTGGCCACGGGTAGCTGGGATCGTACAGTCAAACTCTGGGATTTTCAGACGGGTACACTGTTAAAAACCCTGCGCGGTCATAATCATCCGATTCAGGCGATCGCATTTAGTCCCGATGGTAAAGGAATTGTTAGCGCCGATTACGATGGCTTCGTTAAACTGTGGAAAGTGAGTACCGGTCGCTTTATTCGTGCCTATGCGGGTAATTTATTCCCCGTTTATCGGGTGCTTTTTTCCAAGGATGGTAATACCGCCGGTACTGCTAGTCAAGACGGTTCGATCCGCGGTTGGCAAGTGAAAAGCGGCATCGGCACCACTACTATTCTCGCCCATAACGACGCTGTAACCGATATGGCCCTGCTCGATGGGGGTAAAGTTTTAGCCAGCACCTCCGGGGATGGAACTGTCAAATTTTGGGATGTTAATACCCGTCGGCGCTTGAATACCCTGAAGGGAAACGTCATCCTAAGAATGGTTGCCAGTCATGATGGTCGTTGGTTAGTCACTGGAGATCAAGACGGTGCGATCGCACTGTGGCGGGGAATCTAATTGACTATAATTAAGACTAGAGTGTTTTCTAGGGCGAAATATAGCCATGGCAGCAGTGATTTTAAACTTAGATACAGTCAATCTCAGCGATGAGCAGTTTTACTGTCTCTGTCAAGTTAACCCAGATTGGCA
>NZ_JADBTF010000095.1:0-13588 GCF_020246295.1 Microcystis sp. M090S1
AATACTAAATCCGTTGAGTATAGGCTACATATCAGGAGAGGCACTCATGCAAGAGGCAAGAGGCAAAACGGAGAATAAATAATCAGTTTTTAATAACCGGATTTAGTATTATCTCTGGACGACCGGCTAATTTTCCAGTTTCCCCACTCGCTACTCCCTTCTCCCTACTCCCTTCTACCCACTTCCCCATACCTTTGAAACAGGATTTAGTATTACCGGTAACAGCAGCTACCCAATTTTTTTTGGTATTTGCTATGCTGATTGTTAACAATTTGTAATCTTTGGGAAATTTCCTCAATACTGCATGGTCGTTTCTGCTACAATTCCACCCCTAGCTCAAGATACCCTCGCCCTGAAAGCGGTGTGGGCAAATGTCGGCTATGATAGTTGTCCCCACCATTACAATTTCCATCTCCACACCCATTGTTCCGATGGTCAAATGAGTCCCCAAGACTTGATGAGACAAGCGTTAGACATCGGACTAAAAGGATTAGCAATTACTGATCATCACTCGATCGAAGGTTATCAACAAGCCCAAATTTGGCTAGAAAATGAGCATTTAAGGGGTTCTCTACCCCATCTCTGGACAGGGGTAGAAATTACGGCGAATCTCTTAGAGACAGAAGTGCATATTCTTGGCTATGGTTTCGATCCTACTCATACCGTTTTGACTCCCTATCTGCAAAGAGCCAAACCGGAAGGAGATCTAGCTTTGGCCTCTAGAGTCATTAACAGTTTACAGCAAGCGGGGGCCTTAGTGGTTCTCGCCCATCCCTTTCGTTACCATCGCCCCGCGGCCGATTTAGTAGCGGCGGCGGTAGAATTGGGTATTGATGGTATTGAGGCCTTTTATGCCTACGGCAATCCCAAACCCTGGCTACCGAGTCAACGGGAAACCGAACAAGCACTCGCTCTTAGCCGTCAATACCAATTATTTGCCACCTGTAGCACCGATTCCCACGGTAAATCTTTATTACATCGCATTTAGCCTGATCCCGGGATTAACTGTAAAATAACTAAATTGACTAAACTCGCTCCCTTCTCGATCGAGTGTTAGTTTTTTATGGCCAAAAACAGGGAAGTGGGGAAGGGGGGAAGTGGGGAAGTGGGGAAATGGGGAAATGGGGAAATGGGGGAATGGGGAATTTCAACTAAAACCCTAACACCCTAACACCCTAAAACCCTAAAACCCTAACACCCTAACACCCCAACACCCTAACACCCCCCGCAACGCGCACGCAGTGACCACCCCAACACCCTGAATGAAAGATTTATTCCTTTACACTTGCTGGTTAATTCCCATTTATGGCTTAATTGGTTCGATTTTAACCTTGCCTTGGTCTTTAGGCATTATTAGTCGCACCGGTCCGCGGCCGGCCGCTTATATTAACCTATTGATGACCGTATTAGGGTTAATACACGGATCGATCGCTTTTAATCAAATTTGGCATCGAGAGACGATTAAACTGACTTTTGAATGGGTAAAAGTGGCCGATCTTAGTTTATCCCTTTCGATCGAACTTTCTCCCGTCAGTTTGGGGACGCTGGAAGTGATTACCTTAATCAGTCTCTTGGCCCAAATCTATGCCCTTGGCTACATGGAAAAGGATTGGTCTTTGGCGAGATTTTATGGCTTAATGGGCTTTTTTGAGGCAGCTTTGGGGGGAATTGCCCTGAGTGACTCCCTACTATTCAGTTACGCTTTCCTAGAGATGTTAACAGTCTCTACCTATCTCCTCGTCGGTTTTTGGTATGCCCAACCTTTGGTAGTAACCGCGGCCCGAGATGCCTTTTTAACCAAGCGCGTCGGCGATATTATTTTATTGATGGGTTTGGTGGCTCTGTCCAGTTACGGAGAAGGATTGAGTTTTTCTCAGTTAGAAAATTGGGCAGTAAATAACCCTGTACCGCCTCTGACGGCGACTTTGTTGGGATTAGCCCTTATTGCTGGTCCAACGGGTAAATGCGCCCAATTTCCCCTGAATTTGTGGCTAGATGAGGCGATGGAGGGACCAAATCCAGCCGGAATCATGCGGAATTCGATCGTGGTTTCGGCGGGGGCTTATGTTTTAATTAAGCTGCAGCCGGTGTTTACCCTATCTCCGATCGCTGCCAATGTTTTAATAGTGTTGGGGACAATGACGGCAATCGGTACTTCTCTGATGGCCCTATCCCAAATTGATATTAAACGGGTTTTATGCCACTCCACCAGTGCCTATCTCGGTTTGGTCTTTATTGCGGTGGGATTAGGTCATGTGGATATCGCTTTACTAATTTTATTCTCCCATGCGATTGCAAAAGCTTTATTGTTTATGAGCGCAGGAGCCTTAATTCTCACCACCAGTAACCAGAATATCACGGAAATGGGAGGAATTTGGGCAAGAATGCCGGCTACAACCACGGCTTTTTTAGGAGGTTCCGCGGGGATGACGGTTTTAATGCCCCTAGGGATGTTTTGGACGTTAAAACGGTGGTTAAGTGGTGAATGGGCGATTCCTTGGTGGTTATTAGCGGTTTTAATCTTTGTTAATTGTCTTAGCATCATCAATCTTACTCGGGTATTTCGTTTAGTCTTTTTGGGACAAACCCAAAGTAAGACCCATCGCACCCCAGAAGTGGCTTGGCCGATGGCTTTGCCCATGGTAGCATTGATTTTAATCGCTTTATTGGCCCCGATTATTCCCCTACGTTGGGATTTTTGGCTATCTTTCACCAATCCCCTCCTTAATAACCAGAGTTTTACTATTGTCTGGGGTTTTCCCTTACTGATGGCCTCTGGAGTAATTGGCCTAGTTATCGGGTTAATGGTAGAGTTAAGACGAGCTTGGGCGAGACCAACCGGGTTAATACTGCGATTCTTGCAGGATTTGTTCGCTTATGACTTCTATCTTGATCGCATCTATCAGTTTACCGTGGTTTTAGCCGTGGGAAGCTTGTCAAAAATTACCGCTTGGCTCGATCGTTATATTATTGATGGTCTGGTTAATTTGGTCAGTTTAGCGACGATTTTTAGCGGCAGTGCCTTAAAGTATAATGTTTCCGGTCAATCACAGTTTTATGTCTTGACTATTCTATTCGGAATAGGGGGATTAATCTGGCTCCTATTAAACGGTCAATGGTCACTGATAACTGATTATTGGTCATCCCTTTTGACTCGTTGAACCCTGTGGCAACTTTTGCCCCTCTATTTTAACCTAAACATTGGGAATCTTCGCTAACATTCCTCAACTGGGCCCACAAGAGCGGCATCGTACTTAAAGTCACAGCTTCAATCAATCTGCATGGTGCGTTCCCAAAAATCGCTCGTTGGAGCAGTAGGACTGACCTTAGGGAACGCACCCTACGGCTCTCTAACGTTTGAATTAACCAGCAATTATTGTAGGTTGGGTTGACGCAAGGAAACCCAACAAAGAGTAATCTTTGGGGTGGTTGGGTTTCGCTTTTTCAAGCGAGTTGAGCTATTTTCGACCCAGTATTGTTTCGCTCAACCCAACCTACGAGGCGAGGCGATCGCACTAACATTCCTCAACTCAACCTACCAGAGCGGCATCGCACTTAGACTCACATCTTCAATCAATGTGCATGGTACGTTCCCAAAAATCGCTCGGTGGAGCAGTGGGAGCCACATTAGGGAACGCACCCTAGGGCCGAAAACGGAGATTTTGAAGAGATCGCACTTGAGCAATGGTTTCAAAATCACGGTCGTTGTGAATCAGAAGCAGATCATTTTCCAGTGCTGCTTGAGCAATACAGCAATCAATTGGGCTGCGAACAGTCAATCCTTGACGACGCAGATCATAGTAAATACGTGCAGCTGCTTGCCAGGAAGAAGGCGTGAGTTCAACATAATCCTGCACTTCGAGATAAGTAGAGAGGATTGTCCACTCTTGCTCGTTTAAGCTCCCTTGAAGCAGTTCCAGCTGAGTAAAGCGGGTGAGTAAAATCTCACGATTTGCAATTAACGTTTCCAGTTGCTGGCGAACTTGATCACCACGACTGCGGAAGACGCTGATCCACACAGATGTGTCAATCAGCAACATGACCGGTTTCCCGTAGGGCTTTATAATCAAAATCTGGAGCAAATTGAATTTGTCCGGCAAGGTCGAGAAGGTTTTTCTTACGGCGCGATCTCACGAATTCTTGTAGAGCAAGATTCATTAGTTCCTCTTGGGTGGTGAGGTTAGTCAGTTGAAAGGCTTCCTTGAGAAGGGATTCATCAAGGTTGAGGGTAATTTGCATAGGATGGATATTAGATTGAAGTATGGGTGATTATTCTCTTTACATTTTAATCCGATAGATGACTAACCCACCTCTGGGCATATCTTTGTTAGTTGGCCCTCAAACCTTAAGCTACTTGCTACCAGATCAGTGATCGCACTTGATTTACGGTCGGTGTATCTAGTAATGTTGTTTGATGTTCTATCAGCAGCCGATCAATTTGATTCAACTCATGTTCTTTAAAGCCTCGGTTCTTTTCTAGGAAGACGGGAGCGAGACAAAATTTCGCAATTTGCTTATCCCTCTTGATATGTTAAAATTATGGTGATTAGGCTGATCAACTCCGCTTATGGATGAAAGCTTTGAATGGGATGAAGATAAAAATCTTTTAAACCAACAGAAACACGATGTTTCCTTTGAATTAGCCCAATACGCATTTTTTGACCCCAACAGAGTTATCGTACAACATCTGGCTCACAGTCAAGAAGAAAATCGATTTTACTGTATGGGGCAAGTTAATGAAGGAATCATCACAGTGCGCTTTACTTACCGGGAAGGAAAAGTTAGAATTTTTGGAGCTGGTTATTGGCGAAAAGGACGTAAACTATATGAACAGCAAAATAACTTATACTGATGAACCAATAGAACTGGGACAAGTAGTTAAAGATTTTTTACCGCCTCCAGACCAGTTAGTTCCTAAAGGTAAAACCAAAACTAATCAAGTAACATTAGAATTAACAGAAGAAAGTGTAAGCTTCTTTAAATCTCAAGCAGATCGAAAGCAAATTCCTTAGGAAAAAATCATCGAATTACTGGTTGAACAATATGCTCATGAATGTATATCTGATGGTTAAACGCCTCATAAGAGCATTGTCTAACCGACATTATAGCTGACTTGAAAAAGGTGCGTTACACGCGCGTTTTCGCACCCTACAAGATCGGCATCGCACTTAAACTCACAGTTTCAATCAATGTGCATGGTACGTTCCCAAAAATCGATCGGTGGAGCAGTAGGAGCCAGATTAGGGAACGCACCCTACTGCTCTTTTAAGGAGACTGATCACAGAATCCTTCTAGAATTCTAGCAAAGATTCTTATATCTGACTGCACTTGGTCACAAAATTTTACTATTATTTTGACACTCTTAATGGTTAGAAGGGAAACATTGATCGCCAAGTCTGGTCAATTTTTGTCCAACGCATTTCAGGAAATGACCTGAATAAGTAGCTAGAGATAATTAATTACACATATTTAACCACCTGTTGCCTCTCCTAACCAAGAAATTAATTTTGCACCACTACTTATTACTTAATTACTGTTTATTTTGTAATTTTATCACTAATTCTTGGAAAGGTTGCCAATCGTCTTTATAGGTAATTGCCTCCCAAACCGATTCGATTAGCGGTCTAAGTAAAGCCGTTTTAGGATTATAATGCGTTAAGGTGTCGCCAATTTGAGCCAAAGAATCTGGGGGTAATTGATTTAAGACCAAACTATATAATTCTCGCCAACGTTGCCAATCAGCTTTCGGTAAATCCATATTTTCAAGAATTAGAGAACTATTTTCTCGCCAACCGTAATTAAATTGTTCACTTAATTGATAGAAAAAGTCATGATAACCGAGGCCAGTTTCTTCGAGAACTTCCACGGTTTTGCTGACCAGTAAAGCAGATTCGGGAGTAAAAATATCCTCAAAACCTAACTTTTTGAGCATCATTTTTTGATAATAAAAATTGTAATGCTGGTCATAGTTAGCCAAAGCCATATCTAACTCTAACAAGGAGACGACCATGGCCAGGGGAGATTGCAGTAACTCTAGATTTAAGCGACAGATAAAAGGCTGATTACCATAACTATAACGGCCACCGTAGTCGAAATAGGCCGCCGTAAATTGGGGGTTATAGGAAGGAATAAAAGCGTAGGGACCATAATCGAAACTTTCCCCGGTAATTGACATATTATCGGTATTGAGAACCCCATGACAAAAACCTGCGGCCATCCATTGGGCTGCTAATTTAGCGGTTCTTTCGAGCAAAGCGGCGTAAAATTTTAAATAGCGATCGCTATCTTGGGGATCGATTTCAGGATAATAATAAATAATCACATGATCGAGGAGTCTTTTAATTAAATCGCTACGTTTAATATGAAATAAACGCTCAAAAGTCCCAAAACGAATATGAGAATTACTAACTCGAATCATCACCGAAGATCGCGTCGGGGAAGGTTCATCGCCACGCCAGAGAGATTCCCCCGTTTCCACCAAACTCAAACAGCGAGAGGTATTCACCCCTAAACTGCGTAAAGCTTCCCCGGCTAAGACTTCTCTGACTCCACCCTTGAGAGTTAACCTACCGTCGGCATGACGGGAATAGGGAGTCCGTCCCGATCCTTTCGTACCAAAATCGTATAATTTGCCATCAATACCCCTAACTTGACCGTAGAGAAAACCGCGACCATCCCCTAAAAAAGGATTATACTCGCCAAATTGATAACCGTGGTAACGCAGGGCCAAAAAGGGGGTAAGGGATTGAAATTTGCCAAAAGCCTCGATAAAATGCTCATCTAAGCTTAATTCTGGCTGAATTCCCACCAAAGGTAATAAAGCATCATTGCGAAAACGAAGGATATGACGGGGAAAATCCGCGGCCGCGACTTGATCGTAGTATTGGTCCCCCAAGTCCTGCATGGCGCTTTCGTAAGGGAGACTGAGAAAGGGATTGGTGAGATGGTCTGTCATAGTGGTGGTGTCGATCGAGCGTTGAGGCGATAAAGTGATAAAGATAGCCAAAAAATTTTCCTACTGAGACTATCAAACAGCGATGCCCGATTCTATTATGTATCAAGGGGACTATTTTCTTGTCCTCGAGGCCGATCAACCTGAACAATTCCAGACTCCCGACCAGTTGCGGGATAAGTTAAAAGATTTAATCACCGCAAAACCGGAGATTTGTCCCCGACAATTGGCGAAATTCTCTAGTTTTGAGGAAAAAGCTCTCTATCTGCGCGATAATTACTGCGAGTTGGACCTGGGTGAGAAGGGTTATTTACAATGGTATCTAGTGCGTTTGGAAAAATAAGGAAACCCGCTTTTTAACTTTTTACTTTCTAACTTGATCATTATGGGAGAAATAGAAGATTTACTGGCACAAATGAAGGCAGAATACCAGAAACGGGATCAGGAAAAACCGATGCCGTCCCCTTCTTCTCGCCAAGAAAAAGATCGTTCCCTGGCTGAATTTAAGGTTAATTATGCCAGCGATTCTGCTACCGATGCGCTTTTAAAAGCTTTAGCCTTAGAAAACCAAGAAAGGCAACAACAGGAGGCAGCGGAAAAAGAAAAAGCAGCGGCATTAAAAAAGCAGCGTAAGCGAGAAGCTTTAACTAGAAAGGCGAGGCAATGGTTAGATAAATTGGATGCCAAATCGGAGGAAGGACGCTGGTTTGAGGAGTTTTCCTATGGCTACGATTCTCCTTTAGAAGCGGCGATTGCCTATCTAGAAGCTTTGGGAGAAGTGGACATTTCTAAATGATCAGGTCTAATTTAAAGTTGTGGGTAAATTTGCTTGGTCAAAAACTCGATTATGCCACCAAATATTATCACCAGCTAGAATATTTGTGCCGTAACGAGGGACGATGCCATAAACAGTGCCGGGGTCATAATCCAAAGCTTGACTGATGAGATTGTAGAGACGTTGTAGATCAAAACCCCGGGGGTCACAATGGGGATATTTTCCTTGATTAATCAGAAAACTATCCACGGCAAAATGGCTGACAATTTGCGGTAATTGTCCCGTTTGTAAGGCTGCTAGGAGATAATATTTCGCCGTTTGTTGGTATTGAAAATCGCTGTAACCGGGGAGGGGTTGCAAGCGTCCTTTGGTCAAACAGTGGGATCCCGGCGCTTGTACCAGTTCAATGTTAACACTGGAGATAACCCGACGATTTCTTTCGGCAAAAACTGGTCGCAAGCGATCGCAATTAGGGTGAGATAGCTGCTGACAAATCGCTTCTGTTGCCCATAATGCGGTGCTTTTTGCCCCATCAAAGTAATTTGTGGGATATTCTTTGAATAAACGCCTAAAGACGGCTTCTGAAGGCGTATTTAACCAAATTCTTGCTCTTTTTTCTAACTCAGGAGCCGATCGCGTACTCAAAGGAACACCCTCTAAAGCAAGTGCAAAACCCTTGACGCGGATAGTTTCTGGGGTAAGTTGCCACAGTTGACGCACTAATTGATCTCTGGTGTCTGCGGGCAGCATTTCGGCCGCTTGTTCATAAAAAGTGGCCGTGGGACGGTGACGTTCAAAAAAAGGCCGGGCGATCGAGTCTAAAATGTCTCTATCCCTAGAATTCTGTTTGCGGGGGATGTAAACATTGGGACCCAATTTCATCGGACCGCGAGCATATTTTTTCTGTTCTTCGATGTTACCCGCAGTCATACTCCAAGCTGTATCGTGGAGAATAAACAAGGGAGCGCGATCGAGGGTTAATTCGGTTTCTGGCGGGGCAATTTGCAAAAATTCGGCGATTTTCTGCTTTTCTAACTCATCTAGGCTCTTACCGGCTAAATTCTCCCCCACAGTGGAGGGATTAAAAATATTTATGGTGGCAGTGGAAAGACTAGAGGTATTCAGTTTTAAAATCAGTAGGGACAAGACCAAGCTAATCACCAAAGAAGTCACTCCCCATCGCCATTGTTCCGGGGGAAAGATAGAATATCTAGGGAGAGAAAATTGTCTTGATTTTTGCCGTCTTTGTCGATTCATCGGACCCTTTTAAGTAGTTGGACAAAAGTAAAGTTAACTGTAGGGTAAGGAGTCGGTCGTCAGGAGTCGGTCGTCAGTAAGAATTGCGGCAATTTACATTTCTTAAGATAGACAACAGAATTTATGTCCGACTACTTAACTCTTTCCACCCATTGTATTGACTTTCTCGAAAAAGGGAATTAACTCTAAATCCGTTGAGCATAGGCTACCTATCAGGATAGGCACTCATGCAATAGGCAGCTTTATTCTCCCCACTTCCCCACACCCCACACCCCACACCCCACACCCCACACCCTACACATAATTACTGAGGAACCATTGAGTATTAAAAGCTCGATCGCAGGATATTTCTAGTAATCTTATGCCTGATTCCGGCAAAACTGCGATTTTTTGCTGAAAATCAGTCCAATCGCTGATTAAATGGTAATCGATACCGTAGGTGCGACAGAGTTGGCAAAAGTCGATATTTTGGGGAGTGGCAAAAAATTCTTCAAAGGGAGGGTCAAATTTGGCGATCGGCAACATCTGGAAAATGCCTCCCCCCTTGTTATTGATTAAAATTATGGTCAAGGAGCCAACAAAATATTTTTTGATTAAAAAACCATTTGTGTCGTGTAATAGGGCTAAATCTCCCGTTAATAGCAGACTAGGGACATTTTTATAAGCTATTCCTATCGCAGTGGAGAGGTTGCCGTCGATGCCATTGGCCCCGCGGTTAAAATAGGGACGAATTTGGCGATCGCTAGGCGGGTTAAAAAATTCGGCATAGCGAACAGGCATACTATTAGAGATAAAGATCGGGGTGCGGGGGGGGAGGTATTGGGAGAGCAGCCAGGGGATTTTACCTTCAATCAGTTTAGTTTCTGCTGCCAAAAGGCGATCGATGGTTAATCGAGCTTGCTGGTCGAATTTTTGCCATAATTGCCGATATTCTCGATTATTATCGGTTTTATCTGGGAATAGATCCCCTAATTGCTCGATATTTACCCTGAGATGTCCGGTTTTTCCCTGTAGAGGATCGTAATTATCGGGATGGGGATCGATAATCCAGCGCGGACAGTCGATTTCTTCTAACCAGGTCCGTAATTCTTTGCTGGTGGGTAATTCGCCAATTTGCAGGACAACATCGGGGGTTAATTGGGTTCTAAGGGCAGGATTCCGCAATAATAAATCATAGGTGGTGATGAGATGGGGATTTAACCCTGCATAGTTTCGCAGAGGAGATAAAGCTTCCGCTAAGACGGGATATTGTTGCGATCGGGCTAAATCAGCGATCGCCTGACAGTAACTTTCAGGGTTTTGCGGGGAAGCTAATCCCGCGATGATAATTCCTTTGGAGGGTAAAGAATTAATTTGGAGAATTGAGTGGTTAATTGGCATATTTTGCCGAGATATATGGCTAAAAAAAGCCTCTTGGTCAAAATTAGCCTCTAAATTGTTAATTTCTAGATCGGGAGTTGGTGCGAGGGGATCCCGAAATGGTAAGTTCAGATGCACCACTCCGGGGACAGGATCGAGACAGCGCCACCACGCGTGGATGATAGTTTGACGGAGATAGCGTAAACGCTCGATATTGGCACTAGGACAGCTAATTTCCGCTTGCCAATTTGGATAATTACCGTAGAGTTTGACTTGATCGATAGTCTGACCGGCGTGAGCATGACGCAATTCTGGGGGGCGATCGGCGGTTAGAATTAATAAAGGGACATGACTTTCTTTTGCTTCAATGACTGCGGGATAAAAATTAGCCGTGGCGGTCCCGGAAGTGCAGACTAAAACCACCGGTTGATATAATTGTTTGGCTAATCCCAGGGCAAAAAAAGCGGCCGAGCGCTCGTCTAAGATGGGAATAGCTTCAATCTGAGGATGTCTTGCCAAGGCTACCGTTAAAGGAGTCGATCGCGATCCGGGAGAAACCACCCCTATCTTCAATCCCAAACGGGCCAATGTTTCGACTAAAATAGAACCCCAAAGTGTATTAAGATTGCGAAAATCGATCGACATTTATCAGTTCAGTGCAAAGGTTAGGGAACAATAAGATAAATTTAACATTGGCTGGAACCGGCCAAGAATAAGTTATTCCTGAGTCAGCGATGCAGAAGTTATTAAAAGAGGGCGAAGGCAATTAGTCCCTACAATAATATTATTGCGCCAATGGTAGGGGCGCATCGCGTACGGACAAAATGTCCTATAGATATTTCGACCAAATTGAGATGCACCCAGTTTTCAAGTTCCCTATAGCCAAAGCAAACTAACATCAATAGGTTTTGAAAATTTTCCCTTATGATCCTGATTACAGACCAAATTTACCAGCGTATTTTCACCCACGCAGAATCCACCTATCCCGAAGAATGTTGTGGGTTACTCTTGGGAAAAATTACCGAAACAGCAGCCCAAGTGATCACCGTGCAAACCACAGAAAATAACTGGTCAGGTAATAGGAAAAACCGCTTTAGTATTGCTCCAGAAGTGCTTTTACAAGCTCAAAAATCGGCGCGGGAAAACCAGCTAGAAATTATTGGTATCTATCATTCCCATCCCGATCATGCCGCCATTCCCTCGGAAATTGATCGCCAATTAGCCTGGTCAGGATATACTTATTTAATTGTCTCCGTAGTTTCAGGACGAGCGATCGATTTACAAGCTTGGCAACTGGACGAAGGCGAACAATTTCAACCGGTAAAAATATTGTAGTCTTGTATGACTAGCGCTTCCCCCGCTTTCCACTCACCCGCAATCGATTTAATCGGGATAGGTCCCCTGTGGACAGGTTTTAGTCAACCTCGTTTTTCCCTCGATGCTTCCGGGGTAAAAGTGCAGTGCCATGGACGATTATTATGGCTAGGAATAGGTTGCATCCGTGGCACGGAGAAAGCAGTCATAGATAGGGCAATTAGGGCTGTTTTTAAGCGTTATCACCTCTCTTTAGCCGCTATTGCCGGTATCGCCACCCTTGACATCAAAGCTAATGAACAGGGTTTAATTGCCTACTGTCAGGAGAAGGGATTGCCACTAAAAACCTTTACTACCGAGGAGTTGAGAGATATTAATGTCCCCAATCCCTCGGCTATTGTCAACAAGAAAGAAGGAACCCCTAGCGTCGCTGAAGCTGCCGCTTTAAAAATGGGCGATACTTTGCTAGTAAGCAAGCAAATAGAAGCCAAATCGGTGACGGTGGCGGTTTCTTTGGCAGCAAGGGAATATAGAGGATAACAAATCGATGCTTAAACAGGTTTTATTTCTTAGTAATGGTCATGGCGAGGATTTAAATGCTAGTTTAATTCTGGGGGAATTACAAAAAATTCAGCCCCAATTATCTATAGCTGCTTTGCCTTTAGTGGGAGAGGGAAAAGCTTATCAAAAATTGCCAGTACCAATTATTGCCCCCACTGCCACTATGCCATCGGGGGGAATTATTTATACCAATCCTTTGAATTGGATTAAGGATATTGGTGCGGGATTAATTAGTCTAACTATTCAGCAAATTCAGGCAGCTTTTAAAGTTAGCAAGGATTGTGATTTATTGATAGCAGTGGGGGATATAGTGCCGATTGCGATCGCTCGTTTAACCGGTCGTCCTTTTGTGGCTTTTATTGTTTCTACTTCCAGTTATTACGAAGGCACAATTAAATTACCTTTACTCACGGAATTATGTTTAAGATCGAAGAAGTGTTTAAGAGTTTTTACGAGGGATAAATATACAGCAACAGACCTAGAAAATCGGGGTATTAAAAAAGCGATTTTTGCCGGTTATCCGATTATGGATGTCTTAACACCAACGGGTAAAGATTTAGAATTAGATCGTCAAATTCCCATGATTGCTTTATTAGCGGGGAGTCGTTTACCCGAAGCTTTGAGTAATTTGGCTTTACAGTTACAAGTCTGTGAGGAAATAGTTAAAATTAAACCGATGCAGTTTCGGGCTGCTATCGTTCCTAGTATCAGAGAAACCGACTTAGAAAATTTAGCTAAACAAGAGGGATGGCATTATTTAGGAGCGGGAAAATTAGAGAAAAATGGGGCTTTATTGTGCTGTTATCGTGATGCTTTTGCCGATATTTTACACCATTGTGACGCTTGTTTAGCCATGGCGGGGACAGCAGTAGAACAAGCGGTGGGATTAGGAAAACCCGTCCTACAAATACCCGGATTTGGTCCCCAATTTACCTACCCTTTTGCCGAGGCACAAATGCGCTTATTAGGGGAATCGGTGATAACTATTGGACAGAAACCCACGGAGGTAAATTTATTTAAAAATGCTGCGGTTAAAATCATTGATATTTTGGCAGATTCTCGTTATTTACACAGATGTTTAGAAAATGGCAAAATTAGAGTGGGAGAGTCCGGAGGTAGCAGAAATATTGCCGAGGAAATTTATAGCATTTTTCAAAAGTAATGGCAGAGATAAGTAGTCGTGCAAAATTAATTTCCTAGTCGAGACAGGAGACTCCGAGACAGGAGACTCCGAGACGGGAGACGGGAGACTCCGAGACGGGAGACAGCTATTAGGGATCGGATTTGAGTTTTCAGTTCACTGTTTCCTCACACCAGAAGTCTGACGGAGTAGTGGCTTAGATGTGTAATTAATTTTGCTTAGGTACTTA
>NZ_JADBTF010000096.1:0-12333 GCF_020246295.1 Microcystis sp. M090S1
CTCGCAAAGCTCGTCAGGATTATTATGGCAAAATTACCTTTTCTTTTATTCAGGAGTTTGAGGCTTTCACATAACAGTACTTGTCTTTGTATTGAAAAATGTGTCCGTCAGTCAGCTAACGCGGAGTAACTTCACTCAACGCTTCTTGCAGCACTTCATCACTTACACCATGACGCTTCAAACTAGCAACGAGAGCAGAAATTGTATCTCCCTCTAGACGCTCCAAATCCGCACGCAGCCCTTGTCCAATGTAAGCACGCATCAAAGGTTGATAACCTGAGAAACCAAGTAACGGTGCAACCCGCTTTAAATCTTCAATCACATCTTCGGGAATACGAATCGTGATTGTAGTCATAGGGCGATTTCTCTCCAGTCGTTTTTTTAATGCCTCAACTTTCATAATACCGTCATGGTTGATCGGGTTAATCCTAGATTTCTCGTCATTCCAAACAAAAGTAATGCCACTGAGGACAAAATAGACATCCATACTTGTAGTATAGGCAGGATGTATTTACATTGTCAATACTTTATTAACACACCCTACGAGAGCAGCAATTACTGTAGGTTGGGTTGAGGAACGAAACCCAACTAAGAATAACCGTTGGGGTGGTTGGGTTTCGCTTTTTCAATCGAATTGAGCCATTTTCGACTCCGTATTGTTTCGCT
Source organism: Microcystis sp. M090S1 (assembly GCF_020246295.1). Taxonomy (NCBI): domain Bacteria; kingdom Bacillati; phylum Cyanobacteriota; class Cyanophyceae; order Chroococcales; family Microcystaceae; genus Microcystis; species Microcystis sp. M090S1. The sequence goes on from NZ_JADBTF010000096.1 coordinate 667, forward strand.
CAACCCAACCTACGAGGCGACTTACCGACTTAAGTAGGTAGGTGTTAAAAGTTCTCAGACACCCCCCTTATCAAGGGTAGATCCCCCCGCCTATCGGCACCCCCCTTATCAAGGGGGGCAGGGGGGATCGAACCTAAAATCCATTTTTAATTTAATTATAACCAGCTACTTAACTACTTAACTGAATCTGCTAGGATGCTATTACAGAATAGAAGACTACATCTATTAATTACTGAGGCAGAACCAAGTTTAACCGCTCTTTTTTAACTACTTCTATCGCTTTGGGTCCCAAAAATTAGGCGTTTCGGTTTACCATGGTCAAAGTGTGCTTTCTAGGCTAATGACTTTGACTAAAAACCCCGTGAGCAGAAACCGTCGTTTTTCCCCGCGCAATCTCTTTGAGACTTGCATGGCCCTATTGGTGTTATGTAATTATATTCTGGTTATTTTCGATTTAACCTATATTCCCCTGCGAGATTTTTGGTTACAGGGACGCTTGCAAATAACCTTATTAAGATTTAATGAACCAATAAAACTCGGGCCGATTGCCTTTCAAGAATTGCAAATACCTCCCGACAAACCCCTAGAAATTCCCTTTGTTAAAGGAATCGCTAAGTATGATGTGGTGAAAGGGATTAAACCCTATCGCAGTACCAGTGAATATTTAGAGACGGTTAATAAACTTAATCAACTGATTAATCAAAAGCTCTTTAACCCAGAGTTTAATCTGCAAGAATATCGCCAAGAGATCGAGAAAATTTTAGACAATTTGCGCCAAAAAAGTGTCAATATGATCGATAATAATCCCTTTGCCTCGGCGGAGAAAACTGGGACTTTAGAGAAGATTAAAAATAAAATGCGCTTGCGGGTTTTTAAAACAGAAAATGTTTCTGCAAAAGCAGCCTTTCAGAAGTTTTGGACTTGGGATTATCTCATTCAAAATGGCTGGGAAAAAGAGTTGAAATTTTTTAATCAAGAAATTCAACCTTTAATAGAAACTAATTATTTTCGTCCCCTGGGAGAAGATGGGAGACCGATAGATAACTTTGAGGCGATCGATTTTTTCTTTGGAACCATCTTTTTCTGGGAATTTATGCTGAGAACTTGGTGGATTGCTCGCACTCATAAAGGTCTGCGTTGGCGCGAGGCTATGTTATGGCGATGGTACGATATTTTTCTGTTTATTCCTATCTGGAGATGGTTGCGATTTATTCCTACTGTTATTCGCCTAGATCAAGTTAAAATTATTAACTTAAGGTTGATTAAAGAACAGGCAGTTAAAGGCTTAGTTGCGCTAATTTCTAAGGATATTACTGAGATAATTGTCCTGAGAATTATTAATAAAATTCAGGAATATATTCGACGGGGACAAGTGGAGAAATTTCTCGATAAATCTCTCAATGGTGGATATAATAATCTCAATGATACTAATGAAATTGTCGAAATTTTTCGGTTATTAGTTAATAGTACCGTTGACAAGGTTTTACCGCAAGTTAAACCGGAAGCAGAAGCTTTAATTAAATACAATATCGAGAAAATTCTCAGTCAAACTCCCGCTTATCAGAGCTTATTGCGATTACCCGGAATGAAAGGGTTAAAAACTGACTTGAGTAATCGTCTATCTAGTCAATTGTATCAATCCTTTGTTAATATAGCGGAAAAGATTACCCAGGAAGACGAAGTTTTTGAGCGTTTATTGCAGCAATTAGTCCAACGTTTCGGGCAATCTCTCGCCGGGGAATTACAATCCCGTCACAGTCTAGAAAGAATCGAGATGTTATTAATTATCTTCCTAGAAGAAGTGAAATTAAACTATGTAGAAGAATTCTCAGATGAAGACTTAGAAACTATCCTCGAACAAACTCGGTTACTCCACTCTCAAAGTGCAGAAACTAACCCAGCAGAAACCATGAATCCCCGTCGTCTTCCCTAAAAATTAGCGATCATTGATTAGGTAATATTGCTTGATCTTTTGATCACTTTTGTACTAAAATTTCTGCTGAAACCCCCATTACTCAATTAACCTAATTATCTACTCCCATGTTAACAAAAATTATTCTCGGGTTACTTTGGTTAGGCTTCGGATTATACGCTTTTTTACTAGCACCCCCCGATCAACCAGATACAGTGAATTTAATTATCGATCTTTCCACTGGGAAATGGCAAGATATCAACCCGTTAATTATTGCTCTTTTTAACCTGATGGGAGTTTGGCCACTTATCTACACTAGCCTTTTAATTATCGATGGTCGTGACCAAAAAATCATCGCTTGGCCCTTTGCTTTTGCCTCCTTTGCTGTGGGTGCTTTCGCTATTTTACCCTATCTAACTCTCCGTCAACCCAACAGCAATTTTACCGGTAAAAAAAATCTGGTCATTAAACTTCTAGACTCACCTTGGTTGGGAGTAATTGCCCTAATTACTGCGGCAATTTTAATCGCTTACGGATTAATTAACGGCAATTGGTCTGATTTTTGGCATCAGTGGCAAACTAGCCGTTTTATTCAGGTTATGAGTTTAGATTTCTGTCTTTTAACCCTATTATGTCCAATTTTGCTGCAAGATGATCTAACCCGACGGGGATTAAAAAATCCTTTCCTGTTGCCGGTAATTTCCCTATTGCCTCTAATCGGTCCGGCAATTTATTTAATTATTCGTCCTCGCTTAGGGGAGAATTAAGGGTAAATTGCCTTCTTGGGGAAACTCGGCCTAGTTATCAGTTGTTTTTTAACTATTTCTTGACGAGAGAAGTTCATATTTAACAGAAATTATGCTGAGGTTCCCCTAAAATACGAGTCAAGAGATTAATGTCCAGATTAGAAGGAGTGTTTAACCTTGTTAGAGAGTCAAAAACCACCTCGGATTTACTGCTTTCAAGCTGATTATATTGCCTCCCAACAATTTAACCCCCAAGAGATTCCCGCTTGGTTATCCTTAGAGGTAAACTGGCAGGGTTATAGAATTCACACCCTACCCTGGGTAGCAGACGTAGCTAGGGTATTAGGATTATTAGCGATCGAAGATACCCCCCAAGGGTGGCAAGATTATTTAGAAAGCTTGGGATTAGCCAAAATTAGGTTAATGGACAGTGAGGAGTTTTTTGAGGATAAATCTTTATCGGGATGTTAAAAATGCCCTATAATTGGCAATTTAGTGATGATTCTACCGGTCAATTTATGCCCTATAAACTACTCTTCGTCTGTTTAGGAAATATCTGTCGTTCTCCCGCTGCCGAGAATATCATGACTTATCTGATTGAACAAGAAGGATTAAGCAATAAAATCCTCTGTGATTCTGCGGGGACTGCCGGTTATCATATCGGTTCTCCTCCCGATTCTCGCATGAATACGGCGGCCAAAAAACGCGGTATTCCTCTGCAAGGGACAGCTAGACAATTTACCCGCGAGGATTTCGAGAATTTTGATCTAATCTTAGCCATGGATAAAGCCAATTATCAAGATATTTTATCCCTAGATCGGACAGGAAAATATCAAGAAAAGGTCAAGTTAATGTGTGACTATGCCCGTTATCACCCAGAAAAAGAAGTTCCCGATCCCTACTACGGTGGTCGTGAAGGTTTTGACCGCGTAATCGAGCTACTTTTAGACTCCTGTGGCAGTCTTTTGGAGGACGTAAAAAACAAAATTTAAGTTTTTTCTTCCAGCTAATCGATTAATCTATGTTCGAGGGAAAAACGAACCAATTCGGCCCGATTGTTAGTAGTTGTTTTCCTGAGTAAACTGCTAACATATTTCTCGATCGTGCGAGAACTAAGATGCAGTTTTTGCCCAATTTCAATATTAGAAAGTCCCCGGGCTAAATGTTCTAACACTTCCCGCTCGCGATTCGTTAACTTAAAATCGTCCTGTAAAGAAGAAGTTAAAACATCCCTAGTTTTGGGGCTTTCTTCCGGTTTTAATTTCTGATATTGACGTTCACTTTGCACCATTTGCGCTCGCTCTAAAAGATTGCGAATAACTGCTTTTAATTCCTCCATCTCAAAAGGTTTAGGAAGATAGATATCACAACCCACTTGATAACCGCGAATTCTTTCCTCTGTTGACCCTCTTTCGGTTAAAAAAATTACTGGTAATAACCTAAATTCTGGCTGTTGCCGCACCTTAGTCACCAAAGAATAGCCGTCTAAACGCGGCATTTTGATATCCGATACCAAAAGATGGGGATGATAGGTATCCAATAAATTCAAAGCTTCCAAACCATTACTCGCCGCCACCACACTATAACCTGCTAATTCTAAATAGTCTTTGACCGCTAGGCGGATACCGGGGTCATCATCGGCAATTAGAATCAAAAGAGGCATAGAAATTAACAGGACAAGGTTTTTTCAGTATTGATAGCCTAGCACCCTCCGCTCGTCACAATTGTCCATCAAGCTACAGAGGCCGTTGTAACTGATATTATACTAGCAGTTAGCAATCAGCTTTTTCAGTGATCAGTCATCAGTAATCAGTAATCAGATGTGAGTTTTCAGCTTTTTTCTCCTCCTCTCCCCACTCCCCCACTCCCCCATCTCCCCACTCCCCCACTCCCCCATCTCCCCCCGCAACGCCCACGAAGTGGTCTCCCCCACTTCCCCAACCCCTTTTTTACTTTTTACTTAAGATGACAGATTATTTAGTTTCCCTGACAATTTGGGCGGGTATTTACGCGATTTTTGCCCTCGGTTTAAATCTACAATGGGGATTTACTGGCTTAATTAACTTTGGTCACGTTGCTTTTGCCACTTTAGGGGCTTATGCAACGGTTTTATTGACTTTACAGGGTGTACCGATGATTTTTGCCGCCATTGTCGGGGCGATCCTAGGGGCATTGTTGGGATTGGCGATCGGTTTTTCCACCCTGAGATTAAGAGCCGATTATCTAGCAATTGTCACCATCGGGGTGTCTGAGTTAATTCGTTTGCTGGTGCTTAACGAGGATTGGTTAACGAAAGGTAGTTTCGGACTACAACGTTATCCCCTACCTTTGGATATAAATCCCAGTTTTCCCGTCAAATTATTAATTATTGCCCTGTTTACCCTGCTTGCTATCTTTGCTCTCTGGCAATTGGGGCGCAATCTGCAACGACAATGGCGCGAAGCGGGGCAAATTAGCGGTAAAAGCTATCAACCGACGCAAAAGAGAGCTTTAATCTTTTGGGGGTTGTTAGGGGCGATAATCCTGCTTTTTCTGTATATAAACGGTGTAATTGCCTTGAATGACTATAATTACAAAGCGGGGCTGATGGTGGTAGTTTTAGTCCTCCTCGCTCTCGTTTATACTGGTTTAGAATTACTTTTGCGATCGCCTTGGGGACGCATCCTCAAAGCTATCCGGGAAGATGAAGAAATTCCCCGGGCTTTAGGAAAAAATGTCTTTTGGTATAAGTTACAATCTTTGATGTTGGGCGGTGCGATCGCTGGTTTAGCTGGGGCTTTTTTAGCATGGCAATTAACCACTATTTACCCGACTAATTTTGAACCATTATTGACTTTTAACGCTTGGATTATTATCATTCTCGGTGGCTCTGGTAGCAATGCCGGCACCTTACTAGGAGCAGTAATTTTCTGGGCTTACGATTCCCTGACTCGCTTTATTCTGCCCCAATTAGATATTTTTAATGATAGCCAATTAGGGGCTTTACGGATTATGATTATCGGTCTGCTGCTCATGGTTTTAATGATCTGGCGACCCCAGGGTATCCTCGGCAAAAAAGAGGAGTTAACTTTGGGAAGATAATTTCAGTTATCAGTTATCAGTTATCAGTTATCAGTATTAAATAGCAGTTTTCTAAGGAATTAAGCAAAATTAATTACACATTTAAATAACCCTATTGCAAGAGTGCCTATTGCAAGAGTGCCTATTGCCTGTCTCAACTAAGAAATTTATTTCCCACGACTACTTACTGTCTTTTCACTGATTACTGATTACTGTTTACTGTTTACTGATAACTGATGTTTACTTGATATTTATGTTACTTTCTGCCAAAGGATTATCGAAAAGTTTTGGGGGCATTCGCGCCGTCAATAATGCTTATTTGGATGTGCCGCAGGGCAGCATCACCGGGTTAATCGGTCCAAATGGAGCCGGCAAAACCACACTTTTTAACCTTTTATCTAATTTTATTCGCCCAGATAAAGGGGAAGTTTTTCTTGATGGTCAGCCCATTCATCAGCTGCCTCCCTATCAAATTGCCCTGAAAGGATGTGTGAGAACTTTTCAAGTAGCAAGGGTATTATCCAGATTAACGGTGTTAGAAAATATGCTCTTAGCTAGTCCGGGGCAAACGGGAGAAAATTTTCTCAAAGTCTGGTTTCAGGGGGCAAAAATTCGCCAACAGGAACAGGAAAATCGTGCCAAAGCTTTGGACATATTAGATTCGATTGGTCTAGGGGAGAAAGCGCAGGATTATGCGGGAGCTTTATCGGGAGGACAGCGTAAATTATTAGAGATTGGCCGAGCGCTAATGACCAAGCCAAAATTAATTTTATTAGATGAACCAGCCGCCGGAGTTAACCCAACTTTAATCGCTCAAATCAGCGACCATATTATCGAATGGAATCGTCAGGGAATTACCTTTTTAATTATCGAGCATAATATGGATGTGATTATGTCCCTTTGTCACCACGTTTGGGTATTAGCAGAAGGGACAAATTTAGCCGATGGTATTCCCAGCGAAATCCAAAAAAACGAGCGGGTTTTAAAGGCTTATTTAGGAGACTAAAGCTAATTTTTGCACCTGTTCAACAAAGTTAGCCAGAATTTTTAAGCCATTAGTCGAGGATTTTTCCGGGTGAAACTGCACCGCTACCAAACGCTCACGAGCGATCGCTGCCGTCACCGTTTGACTGCCGTGGGTGACGGTGGCAGCAGTTACATGACTATCAAGGGGATCGACATAATAGGAATGGACAAAATAGACGTGAGGGTGCGGGGGTAATCCCTGCCAAAGAGCATGATCCGGCTGGGTGAAGTCTAATTGATTCCAACCCATGTGGGGAATGGTAATGCCAGGTTCCGAGCGAAAACGGCGCACTGTCCCCGGAATAATCCCTAAACCCGCCTCTTGACCCTCCTCTGATGAGTCAAAGAGAATTTGTAAACCGAGACAGATACCGAGAAAGGGTTTACCATTAGCGATCGCCGCTTTGATCGGTTTTTCTAGATGACGGCTGCGAATTTGCCGGACAGCAGGATCAAAAGAACCGACTCCGGGTAAGACAATAGCGTCAGCTTTTTCGAGATCGAGGGGAGAATCGGTAATTTTCGGCACTGCACCCACGGTTTCCAGTCCTTTACAGGCAGAGTGCAGATTTCCCATGTCATAATCGATGACAGCGATTAAGGTCATTGCTATATACTGAGCAAGCGATAACCCTATTTTAGAGCAATCACGCCGCTAAATTTAAGTCTTGACTCAAAAATGAAACGCACGACGGGGGAAGCCGAAGGCGGGGGGATCACATCGCCTTGTACCAGTTGAGAAAGTGCATAATTTTGGGTAAATCTTCTGGTTGGGCAGGTTCGATCAGATAATGGAGATGATTAGACATGATACAGAGAGCATAAAGCTTAAACTGGTGTTTGTCTAAAGCCTTCTTGATGGCATAAAGAAATACCTCCCGGCATTCCCGCTTGGATAGTTTGAACTCATCGAGAATCAAATTTGAACGCCGATTTGGTTATTTGGAATCGTCAAACAAAACTCGGTAAAGTCTTTAGTTCTTCCACTATATTTACCTTACCCAAGAGGGGTAAACGTTCCCCTGATGTTGCTTGGATTGCTAATGAACGCTGGGAAGCTTTACCCCGAGAAGAACAAGAAAAATTTGCAACAATTTGTCCTGATTTTGTGATAGAATTAAGGTCGCGCACTGATTCTTTAAGTCAACTCCAAGCAAAAATGCAGGAATATCTCGTCAGTGGCTTAAGACTCGGTTGGTTAATTGATCCCATTAGTCAACAGGTAGCCATCTATCGCCAAAATCAGGAAGTAGAAATCGTCTCATTACCAACCACCTTATCTGGGGAGAGCGTTTTACCGAGATTTACTTTAGAATTACCCATTTTTTGACGACAGGAAATACCAAGATGATAGCAACTACAACGATGTCTCCTCAATTAACCATTCCACGCCTAGAAAATGGGGACAAGCTCACTCGTCGTGAATTTGAGCGTAGATATAATGCCATGCCAAATCTGAAAAAAGCAGAACTCATTGAAGGAATTGTTTATATTATGGCTTCTCCCCTCAGAATTAAGAACCATGGTGAACCCCATGCTGATATTATAGGTTGGCTAAGTGTGTATAAAGCCTTTACCCCCAATCTGCAATTAGGGGATAATTGTACGGTTCGTCTTGATGCGGACAATGAACCTCAACCCGATGCACTATTAAGAATTAAAAATGGTGGACAATCAACGATTAGTGAGGATGGTTATGTCGAAGGTGCGCCAGAGTTAATCGTCGAAATTGCAGCGAGTACCGTCTCCCTTGACTTACATCAAAAACTTAAGGTTTATCGCCGTAACCAAGTGCAAGAATATCTAGTCTGGCGAGTTGACGATGGAGAATTTGATTGGTTTAGATTAACCAATGAAGAATATATTAAACTTGAACCGAAATCAGAAGGGATAATTTGTTCTCAGATATTCCCTGGATTATGGTTAGATAGAGATGCTTTACTAGCCGGTGACTTAGCCAAGGTTTTAGAGGTTTTGCAATTGGGAATGGCAAGGATAAAAAATTAATCTAGTTAGAGTAATCTAAATTTAACAAAAACTTCACACAAATTCATAAAAAAACTATTGACTTGACGACCAAAGAAGGAGTAATGAAAACCGATAAAATCTTTTATACCCTATTTCAAGTCTTTCCCGAACTTCTCTTTGAACTGCTGGGGGAATCTCCGAATCTAGCGCAAAATTATCAATTCAAGTCAATCGAAATCAAAGAATTGGCTTTCCGACTCGATGGGGTATTTATTCCCGATGCTGACCACCCGGATTATCCGCTTTACTTTGTCGAAGTTCAATTTCAAAAAGACGAGGATTTTTATTGGCGATTTATGACTCAGATATTCCTGTATCTCAAGCAGTATAAGCCGGAACGCGCCTGCTGTCCCGTGATTCTGTGGGGAAAGCGCCGCTTGGACATTGGGTTTCCCATCGCTTACCAAAATTTGCTAAACTTAGAGCGGATCCAACGAATATATCTCGATGAAATCGAGGCTGAATCTCCTCCCTCTCTGGGGATAAGTATCCTCCAGTTTATCCTCATCAGTGGGAAAAAAGCACCCGAACAGGTTCAATCCTTGATTGAGCAAACCCGCCAACAGATTATTGACCCTAACACTCAACGAAATGTTATCGAGTTAATCGAGAAGATTATTATCTACAAATTTCCTCAGAAAAGTCGCCAGGAGTTAGAAGCCATGTTTAATCTCACTGAATGGAAACAAACCAAGTTTTATCAAGAAGCTAAAGAAGAAGGAAAACTTGAAGGAAAACTTGAAGGAAAACTTGAAGGAAAACTTGAAGGAAAACTTGAAGGTAAACTTGAAGGAAAACTTGAAGGTAAACTTGAAGGTAAACTTGAAGGTAAACTTGAAGGGAAATTGGAAACAATTCCTCTTCTGGTTAGGTTGGGACTTAACGAAGAACAAATTGCGCGGGAATTAAATCTAAAAGTTGAGATTGTTCATCAATTTATTGCCAATCAGAACAATTAAAACTTTTTAGCTAATTTACCAATGCAATAATCACCAAGTCCTTGACAAAAGTGATCATTTGTGATTAACCAAAGCCATCGAATCAATCTTAATCCCTTGGGAGATTGCTTCGGGGAGGGATTACTTTTCTTCAAGAGGGGGAGCAGGGGAGAGGGGTAGCAGGGAAGCAGAGGTTGTTTCTCTTCTCGGTTCCCCTTTTCCTTGATTCACGAGTGCTAGAAGACTTAGGTTCAGGGAGATGAACCCGTGCCAATAGCTTACTTCCCCAGGGTTATCGGATAGCGGTATTCTTCTCCTTGGGTTTGTACCTTTGACAGAATTAGATGAGCTATGATTAAAGTAAGATTTACTTATTCATACATCACAAATGACTCAAATTACTATTAATTTACCAGTCAGTTTACTTGAATCAGCCCAATGTTTAGGAAAGGCTACAGAACGAGAGTTATCCGAGGTTTTAATTGATACCTTAGAAATCATTTTGCCTACCTTTAATAATCTCTCAGCTGTGGGCAATCATCTTGAAGTTTCCCATCTTTTAGATTCCGAAGTTATTGAATTAGCTAATTCAAAAATGGATGCTGTTCAGAATCAACGCTTGGGAGAGTTACAAGCTAAGGGAAAAAATACGGGCTTAACCGAAGCCGAAGGCTATGAATTATTAGTTTTAATCTCAATTTACCAAATGGGACAATTAAGAAAGTCAATAGCCTTAGCTGAAGCCGTTAAACGAGGTTTGAGAGAGCCTTTAATACCATGAGTTTTCTCACAGAAACCTTACGCCAAAAAGTTAAACAACGGGCAGGAAATCGCTGTGAATATTGCCTAAGTCACCAGGATTATATTATGGGGAGATTACAAATTGATCATATCCAACCTTTAGCTAAAGGTGGTGCTAATACAGAAGATAATTTATGTTTAGCTTGTGAATTATGTAATCAATATAAATGGACTCAAACTGAAGCTATTGATCCCAAATCTGAGGTGTTGGTTTCCTTATTTAATCCTCGCCTTCAAAAATGGCAAGAACATTTTACTTGGACTCAAGAAGGAACGGAAATTATGGGAGTAACGGCTTGTGGTCGAGCAACAATTGTAGCTTTAAGATTAAATAGTAATCTGGCTGTTATTGTGCGTAAAAATTGGGTTAAAGCTGGTTTGCATCCACCTAATTTGCAGACGGAATCTCACCTTAAAATATTCCTTAGCTTAACAAAAACTTCACAAAACTTCACCGAAAAAAACTCTTGACTCGGGAAAAAAGAAATGGTAAATTTGACTCAATAAAATTATGGATATACCCCATGAAAACCAAAAAACTGACCCCTCGTAACGCTGCTCCTGTCCAACGGGAAAATACCGCTACCGTCTCTCGTGATGGCAATGCGATCACCCCCTCTAGTCAATGGGGATGGAGAGGGTTAAGTGATCCTTTTGCGGGAGACGACGCAGAGTAATCCCCCCGATTCTAGCAGGAACCTCAAAAAATGTCAAAAGTCTTTTTCTCCTTGCCAGGTCCCACGGTTTGCCTCAATGAATTGACGTACAACCGTAGTTAATTCGGGGTTTGAACAAAACGGGACTTAGATTTTTTGGGGTGGGTAGTTGGAGTCTTATTCGAGAGTTGAACCCCAGCCAACAGCTTACTACCCCAGTGTGATCGGGTTGGGGTCTTCTTCTCCTTCGGTTTGTACCTTTGGCAAAAGCCTTTATATTTCTTGGCACATTCTTCTAAGCTGTTCCCTAATTGTAGAAAAGCGGGATGCCATTGAGTTAAGCCATCATCCGTTAAGCGTTCATCGAAAATTTGGGTCTGAAACCCCGTCGTTCTACGACGGCTTTACTGTTAAATATTAGCACATTTACGAAATATATGCTAAAATGTGAGGTATGGAAAAAGCCTATTCGTTTCGATTTTACCCCACACCAACACAAG
>NZ_JADBTF010000097.1:0-15593 GCF_020246295.1 Microcystis sp. M090S1
GCGCCGCAATAGCGACTCTTGTGTTGGTGTGGGGTAAAATCGAAACGAATAGGCTTTTTCCATGCCTCACATTCTAGAATATATCGTCTAAATGCGCTAGTATTTAACGGTAAAGCCGCCGTAAAACGGCGGGGTTTCAGACCCAAATTTTCGATGAGCGATCGCATCGAGTGGATTAATGCCCTATCAACCCGTCCCTCCCTAGAAGCGGCGGTGACGGAGGTAGTGGAAAAAGTGGAAGATAAATTAGTTGGATCGGCAGATTTAGCCATAATTTTTATTTCTTCTGCCTATGCCAGCGACTATCCCCGTTTAGTTCCCTTAATCTTGGATAAACTCCCCGTTCCTGTCCTGATCGGCTGCGGTGGGGCGGGGATTGTCGGCATGGATGACAGGGAAAAAGCGCGAGAAATCGAAGCGAGTCCGGCTTTAAGTCTCACCGTCGCCCATTTGCCCAATGTGGAAGTACAGCCTTTCTATATCGAAGCGGCGGAAATGCCCGATCTCGACAGTTCCCCCTCTAGTTGGACAGAATTATTAGGGGTAGAAGCGGCCAAAAATCCCCAATTTATCCTTTTAGCCGATCCTTTTTCCAGTCGCATCAATGATCTGTTAGAGGGTTTAGATTTTGCCTACCCCAGTTCGGCCAAAATCGGCGGTTTAGTCAGTGGTGGCATGATTGAACGTTCTGGGGGTCTATTCTACCACGATCAACAAAAACCCCGTAATACCTATCTCTATCGTCAGGGAACCGTAGGAATCGCCCTTTCTGGCAAAATTATCGTCGAAACTATCGTCGCCCAGGGTTGTCGTCCCATCGGACCGATTTATCAGGTGAGTGAGGGAGAACGCAATATTATCATCTCCATGACCGGTAAAGGGGCCGATGGGACCCCGCAACCACCTTTAAATCTACTGCGGGCTTTAATCCCCTCCTTGAGGGAAAAAGACCGAGAATTAGCGCAACACTCCCTTTTTATCGGTATTGCTAGGGATGAGTTTAAAATGCAGTTGCGGCCCGGAGATTTCTTAATTCGCAATGTTTTGGGAGTAGATCCTCGCCAAGGTGCGATCGCAATTGGCGATCAAGTTCGTCCGGGGCAGCGGGTACAATTTCACCTGCGCGATGCCGAGACTTCCGCCCTAGATTTAGAATTACTTTTGCAAGCTTTTCCCCAAGAAAAACCCGCTAGTTCAGATATACTAGGTGCTTTGATCTTTTCCTGTCTCGGTCGCGGGGAAAATCTCTACGAAAAACCGGACTTTGATTCGGGTCTTTTTCAGCGTTATTTCGCCAATGTTCCCCTCGCTGGCTTCTTTGGCAACGGAGAAATCGGGCCGGTGGGCGGTCGCACTTTTTTACACGGTTATACTTCGGCTTTTGCCCTCTTTCGTCAGGGAATTTAAGGCTATACTAAATAGTTAGTACACTAGGGAGTAGAACGATGGTAAAAGCGATATCTTTCTCTGAGTCGGAGATTATCTATCCCGATAGTGACGGTAAACCGATGGCCGATAATACCAAACAGTTTCGCTGGATCGTGACGATCAAGGAAAATCTCGAATGTTTATTCGCAGAGAATGACAATGTGTTTATCGCCGGCGATCTGTTGTGGTATCCGGTCGAGGGGGATAATAAAACCTGTCAAGCGCCAGATGCTATGGTGGTGTTTGGCAGACCCAAGGGCGATCGAGGTTCCTATAAGCAATGGTTAGAGAACCAGATTGCGCCGCAGGTAGTCTTTGAAATTCTCTCTCCAGGCAACAATAAAGCGGAAATGCGCCGAAAATGGCAATTTTATCAGCGTTTTGGCGTAGAAGAATATTATCTCTACGATCCCGATGCTAATTATCTACAGGGTTGGTGGCGAAGGGGTGATCACTTGGAGATGATTCCTGCGATCGATAATTGGCAGAGTCCGCTTCTACAGATCCGTTTTCAACTGGAGAGTCCCCAGTTAGCTATTTTTTATCCCGATGGCTCGCGGTTTTTGACCACCCTAGAAATCAAGCAAAAGGCTGAATTAGCCGAACAGCAAGCCCAACAGGAACGTCAACGGGCCGAATTGGCTGAAGCAAAATTAGCCCGCATAGAGGCGCAATTACGGGCAATGGGGATTAATCTAGAGGAAAGCTAACGAGAGGCTGGAAGGACGGGATTTAACCAGTGGAGAATCTCATCTTTGAGACGGGAATTATCCCGGGCAAGTCCCTGTTTTAACCATTGGCCGATCGCATCGAGGGGAGTAAATACTTCTCCGGTTTGCCAACTGACATCTTGACTCAAGGGAGTGAGATGATTGCCCGGGAGAGTTCGCAGGGCAATTAAATCATTAAAGCGTTTTTTTAGCAGGGGATTTAATACCAGAGATTGATCGATCGTGTCGTCTTGAAAACGGATTAAAAGATTGCGACGAATGGCATAATCTTGGAAAATTAACTCGTTTGTTTCTTCGGGGGAAGGAGTAAATTCGAGGTTAAAAGTGGTGTCAATTTGCAAAGGTTCGATAAAGGGAATAGCTCGACGAATGGGATAATTATTAAAGGAAATGAGGATATTTCCCGCCCGTTCCACTTCGTAGAGACTACCGATTAATAAATGTAGTTTACACCCCATACTGTGACCCAATCCGTAGATGGGGAGATAACCTTGGGGCAGACTATGATTCCAGCGCAGACGTTCAATAATATTATCAAAACGGTTTAAAACTGTGCGGGCGATCGATTTGTGATCGAGGGTATTAACAAAGGGAGTAGCAACAATAGCATATCCTGAATTCCCAAGACTTTCTAATAACCAACGATAGGTAATATTCGGGGCCGCCGCCACAAATGCCCCCCCTAAAAAGTGAATGATACCCCGGGGACGACGGGGGAGAAAAACCCAATTACCTGCTATTTCTTGCCAATTCATACTAAATCCAGTTATTAAAGACTGATTATCTATTCCTCTTTTTGCATGAGTGCCTCTTGCATGAGTGCCTATCCTTATAAGTAGCCTATACTCAACGGATTTAGTATCATAATTAGTTATCAGTTAACTAATAACTTATACTAAATCCAGTTATTAAAGACTGATTATCTATTCCTCCTTTTGCATGAGTGCCTCTTGCATGAGTGCCTATCCTTATAAGTAGCCTATACTCAACGGATTTAGTATTAGTCACTCACCAAATAAAGACTACTTCATATTATCCTAAATCCTGTTTAAAAGGGATAGGAGATTAGCCAGAGATTGGCACCGCCGGATAAGGATAACTGCTTGCCCAAGTCATCAAAAATCGGGCTGAATAGTTCTAGACCAGTTTTTTCTTAATAAAAGCCACTAATTGAGACATTTGTTTCTTCATAGTTTCCATTTCTGTTTGCATTTGGGCAATTTGGGACCGGAGAGTCTGAATATCGGTGCTATAATCCCCGGTGAGTTCCTCTAGTTTCGGGCTAAAAACTGTTGGTTTGGGGGAATATTGTTTGGCCTTAGCCCTCGCTTCTTTAATCGCTTGTACCAATTGTTTTTGGTCGAAAGGCTTCTCAATAAAGGCAAAATGCTGGAAAGGTTCGGGGATTTTCTCTACTACCTCCTCTTTCCGTCCCGACATTAACACTAGGGGGATACTTTTGAGATTATCTTCGGTTTGGATTTGCTGAAACACCTCCCAACCGCTCATTTTCGGGAGAAGGAAGTCCAAAATAATCAAATTCGGGTTTTCGGTACGGATGAGATTATAACCCTCTAATCCGTCTTTAGCTTCGAGAAATTCAAAGTTACCCTCTGGTAACATATCGCGAACGTGCATCCTGATCACTTTACTGTCATCGATAACGAGAATTTTATGATTTGACACGATAGACACCTTAGAAAAGAGACAATAGATAAACTCGATGATTCGAGGGGGTATTGGGGGAAACTTTCGAGATAGGGATTGGGGATTCCCAAAAAACCCTTAGAAACTAACATACACCATAAAGAAAAAACCTCGGTTAATGTCCGAGGCTGCTGTTGTAGGAGAACTCAATGCAAAACAAAAGGAAGATACCAAAACCAAAGAGGTTTTTATCGGTAAATCACCCTTATTGTCCCATTGTAACCCCTGTTTAAGCGTATCGGGATGAAGTAGCACTTTTTAGGGCTAAATAACCTAAACCGAGACATAAAAGCGCATTTACGCCCAAAAATGTCCGAGCGATCGTACCAGAACCTAACCAGATCAGAGTAGGATGGATAACAGCACTGATACCTAAAGTCACCGCCATAGCTAAAGATACCCCCACCGCTAACCATTTTGCTTGGGGATGACCCAAAAGCAGAGCAATCAGGACAAAGGGCAGGATAACACTAGCAAAAAGCGGATTAAGGGCAGAACTTCCCTGAATAACACCTCCTAGGTCGGAAAGAGAACTCCCCATCACTCGGAAAGGCCATTGGGGTAAATCGAAGATATAAAGACCTCTGAGGAAAAATAAGCCAGAACTGCCAAAAATTAGACCAGCATTCAAAAATCCGTTCCAGGAGAAGGGAAAATAACTTCTCAGTAGCCAAGCAAGAAGATAAGAACCCAAAACCATGGCCATTTTGGGCAAAACCGCCACCGCGCCGCCATCAATCCAGAAACGGGGATTGAGATAACCGTTATCGCGCAACCAACGCCAAAAATCCCGGAAAGTAATCTGTCCTTTCAGGGCCAATTGTAGGGCATTGCCCGCGTCTAATTGTCCGGCCCCAAAATGATTAAAGGGATCATCATTGATCTTACGGGCCGACTGTTGCAAAACCTCTAAAACTGCATTGGGTTCTTTAATTCCCGCAGCCTTGATTAAAGCTACCACCCCGGCAACGTGAGGGGCCGCCATGCTGGTTCCCTGAAAACCGAGGAACGCCGGTTCCCCCCCCTTAGCCGGATCGATGGTTTCTTGGACAATTTTACCCGTATCGGAGCCGCCTGGGGCAGCAATATCGATTCCAGCCCCGAAATTAGAATAGGGGGCTTTATTTCCGGAGGCATCTACCGCAGAAACGCCGATAACGTGCGGAAAACGGGCGGGATAGGCGGCGGAATTATCATCGGCATTACCGGCAGCGGCGACGATTACCACACCTTTGCTATAGGCATATTCGATCGCCTCTTTCATTACTTGGGTTTCCCCTCCACCCCCTAAACTCATATTGATGACATCGGCCTTATTATCGACGGCAAAACGGATCGCTTCGGCAATATCTCCCACGGTTCCCCCACCCGTCCCGGAAAGCACCTTGAGGGGCATAATTTTGGCTTTGTAGGCGATGCCGGCCACCCCGTAGTTATTGTTGGTCGATTGGGCAATTGTTCCCGCTACATGGGTTCCGTGACCGTTATCGTCCTCGGCATTGCTGCGATCGTTGACGAAGTCGTAGCCTTCGACAAACTCGGTTTCTCGCAGATCGGGAACTATTGATACGCCTGTATCAATAACGGCGACGGTGATCCCTTCACCGTGATTTTCTTCCCAAGCACGTTCGATGTTAATTCCCCTTAGGTTCCACTGTTTGCTATAGTCGGGGTCATTGGGGGCGATAAAAGTATGATAAATATAATCGGGTTCGATCGATTCGGTGTATTTTTTTAGGTCGGAATTGCGGAGATTTTTCAGGAGTTTGCTATCTCCATCGATAATGTAAAGATGTTCATCGATGGAAAAGATACTATTTAAACTGGTGGGTTTTCCCGCTTTTTTGTTGATAGTATTTAACTGCTCATCGAGGACGCTGACGGGTATATCGTCTTTAAAGTCGATCAAAATTGATTGATATTCGCCCCGATTTGCTAATCCAGTAAAGTTAAAGAGAGCAAATCCTAGACCGATAATGAATAGGGTTAACAATAAAAGTTTTTTCATAGATTTCCTAAGAATTGATCATTGCCAGCCAAGGTTTTTTTAGTTTTGATGAGAAAATCTGAGCGAAGTTCCCCTATTTTTGTCTCGATTGAGGAGAGGACTAACCGGTTACAAAAAAGTCACCTGTTGTTTATTTCAAGCTCGATCGCCGATCGCTGTTAATTCCCGACTGGCAAAAATAGCTTCGTAGTGGCGATAATGTTTGAATTCCAGGAGATTATAGAAAGGATCCTCCAGGAAAAAGGTTTTATGTTCGGTTATCTCCCCAGTAAAGCGAGTTTTTGGTTCTAGATAAAATTTTAGTTGATTGACTCGCGCTTTTTCGAGAAGATTGTCCCAATCGCTGGCATCCGGCAGAATTAGACCAAAATGGCGAGGATAAATGCTATTTTGGGGAGTAAGAGGCATTTCGGTGACGTGAGCGACTACCTGATGACCGGAGAAATTTAAGATAATCGCTTTCTCGGTTTCCCTTCCCGCTAAACAACCTAAACCATCACAGTAAAAGCTTTTAGCACTGGACACATCGGTAATCGGAATAGCGAGATGAAAAATTGCAGGTTGATTCATGGTAATCGATTTTATCCGCGCTCTACTAGGTTCTATTGTAGCGATCGAGGGGCAACTGTTACAGGAATTTTTTCTTGAAATTGGCAATTACCTAGGGTTTGCAGAATAAATCTAAAAACCTTGTTGGATAATATCTTTAGGCTTTTTTGACATCAAAAAGTGCTGGCCTTTGCAGTAATCGGGGGGGAAAATTAGGCACTTTTTCCCTGAAAATGGGTAAAACCCCACACCCCACACCCCACACCCCACCTAAAGACTTTGTGCGATTCTAAAACCAGCGTGTTGATAAAAATTCCGGCGAAACCAATTGCGATAGTAGGGTAGGATTTCTGTGCCGTTAGTCACCCAAGCTCCTCCTAACATCATTTTATGTTGACTATTAAAGAAAGGAGTGGAATTGTCAGCATAGAGGTAATGGGGTTGAAAGTCAGTTAAGGGATTAAAATCATCTTCTAGCCATTCCCAGACGTTACCGCGTAAATCATCAATTTCTGAGTTATTGCCAGCATTTTTTAACATTCCTACGGGAGTGGGAGAACAGAATTTTAAATTGAGGTTATAGTCCTCAAAGTTATCGTTTTCTAGGGTATAACATCGATTTTTTTGACTGCCATAGGTGGCTAAATTCCACTCAGCTTCCGTCATTAAACGTATTCCTTGACCTTGAAAACGACAGTAGGCGATCGCTTCATAATAGTTCACTTCTACCGGCCAATCAAGAGGTAAATCGAGAGCATCAAACATGGCTCGATATTGATAATTTCCTCGCTCATCTACCAGCCAAAATTTAGGATATTTGACTCGATAATGATTTTTCCATTGCCAAGCTTCTTCATCCCAATAGCTGGGATTTTCGTAGCCACCATTATCGACAAATTCTTGAAATTCTCCGTTGGTAATCATATATTTACTCACCAGAAAATTGTTAACTTGAACTTGCCGATAACCATACTCATTATCCCAACCATAAATAGGAGAATCTTGGGGTTTACCAATTTCCACTATTCCCCCAGAGACCTCCACCATTTGGTTAGGATAAGCTTGACCAAAAGAAGGGGCATAAT
Source organism: Microcystis sp. M090S1 (assembly GCF_020246295.1). Classification (NCBI taxonomy): domain Bacteria; kingdom Bacillati; phylum Cyanobacteriota; class Cyanophyceae; order Chroococcales; family Microcystaceae; genus Microcystis; species Microcystis sp. M090S1. The sequence goes on from NZ_JADBTF010000097.1 coordinate 7,509, forward strand.
GCCACCCTTGAGGACGTTGCAGACGCTCTAAGGGCAGTTGTCTGAGTAACATTGAAGATGTTTCAAAGTGAACACGCTGATGCTCAATTCCCATCATTAATGACCAGAGAGAATGCTGAGGATGAATAGGAAGATTAAGGGGGATATTTTTAATTATTTCGACCACAATTTCATAGACTTGTTGCCGATATTCCCAAACCTTAGCCACCCCGGGCCACTGAATATGGGCGATAGCAGAGTTTAATTCTGCGGGAGTTGCCGGATCTACTCCCACTCCAAACAATAATTCGTAGTCAGGATTAGGGCTTTTTTTTAATAGGTTAACCAGCTGCAATTTATTAAGATAAAAAGCGGCAGCATGACCTAAATAAAAAATGAGGGGATTTCTTAAATCGTCAGGGTTACAATAAAAAGCTTCTTCTTTGATGATGCTTTTTAACAGCATATCTTCTAATTGCCAAGCATTTTCAAAATAGTCCAGTAGATTTTCTCGACTACATTTATTTAGAGATATAGGAGCCTGTGCTTGAATATTTTCCATGTTTTAATGCCTCTATTACTGATGATAATGTTTTCGTTATTTACAGGGATAACTGACAGAGAATTAACCCGAATAAATTTTCAGGATCGGTGAAAACCCTAAGCGGTTTTAATCCCTTTGATTCTAGGTCTTTTTGCATGGTTTCTAGGTTGAATTTACGCGAAATTTCTGTCAAAATACTTTCTGATGCTTGAAAATTAACTGTTAAATCGATTTTTTTAAGATGAACATGGTGAGTTTTTTGACAAATTAAATACATTTCAATTTGGGATTTGTCTTGATTATAGATAGCTTGATGACTAAATAAATCAAGGTTAAAATCAGCTTGAAAACGCCAATTTAAATGGGAAAGCATATTTAAATTAAAAGCTGCTGTCACCCCTTGGGCATCATTATAAGCTGCTTCTAAAATTGCCGATTGTTTTTGGAGATCAATCCCTAATAAAAAATAATCTCCAGCTTTTAGGACAGTGGCAATTTCTTCCAAGAATTTATCACATTCAGATGCAGAAAAATTACCGATCGAACTTCCCAAGAAAAAAATCATTCTGGTATTATAGGAAGTGTTTTGATAATAAGCTAAGGCCTGTTCGTAGGTTCCAATTAACCCCTGAATGGGTAAATTAGGATATTCTTTTTGTAATTCTATGGCACTAGCTTTGAGAATAGTTTCACTAACATCGATAGGTACATATTTAGAGGATTTTTGTTGCCGATAATAAGCGTCCAATAACAGACGAGTTTTCGTGGAACTACCACTACCTAATTCTATCAATTCGCAGGGACCCGTATAGGCGACAATTTCTTGAGCATATTCTTGGAGAATAGCGGCTTCTGTCCTAGTGGGATAGTATTCTGGTAATTGACAGATTGCTTCAAAAAGTTGGGACCCTTGCCGATCATAAAAATATTTAGATGGTAAACTTTTGGGGGTTTTAGTTAATCCTTTAATCACATCTTTTCCCTCGTCTTTAACCATATTTTGACCGGTGGCAGAGGTAACTAAATACTCAATTTGTAATAGTTCTTGGTTAGGTGGGTTAAGTTGCATAGATTCTCCGATTATTCTCAAGTTTTTTGATTGTTCTCGATCGATGCCGAGGATGAAATCCACTTTGACAGCTTGAATACTGGCAGCGATTATTGTTCTTTGGTAATTTTACCACTAAAACGCCGCAAAATTTACCTCTTGTCTAGATAGACAAAGTTTATGGATGGTAAATAAAAGCTGTTAAATCCATCGAGATGGGTGCTGATATTATCCAAGCAAAATTACCAGTTCAATTAATCAGTAAAGATTGCATTTCCTCTAAGGTAAGATTTTCTTGGATATAGCGAGGATTAAGGGGATGATAAGGACTAGCAAGACGATCTATCTTAATAACTCTAGCAGTTTCAGGAATGATCGGAATATCGGGATCGTAGGGGGTGCCGCGGGTAAGGGAACTAGAAAAACCTTTAAAAATAGAGATTTCTTCCTCCTCCCCATCCACAACAATAGTCACTAATAAAACCTCTTGGGGATTTTTGAGGGTGTATTGTTCGAGTTGTTTACCAATATTCATAGAAAAATGGCTAATTATCGATAGCTAAAGACCTACTATTGTAAAGCTGAACGTCCCTGTTTGCCAAGGCGAATAAGAAGAAAATGGGCAAAATAGAGAGTATAAAAAGAGAGACCAACTAAACCAAAAAAGCCCAAAACATTAGCGGTAGCTTCTGAATGAAAAATCTCGCGAAACTGCCAAGGTGCTTCCTGCCAAACTTGACAATAGGGAGAATTTAGCAATTCCCCTGACATAGCACAGGAGAGAAAAGGTAAGGTAGAAATCGCGCCCAAAGGACAATAAATCGTTACTGCCCAACGCCAAGCAGTGGTGACAAATTTAATTGGACTGGAGGGTAAATCTTTAATTTCATCGTTAATATCCACCCAAAACCAGAGGGAAATCGGGATTAAAATCTTAGCTAAAAAACTGGTGACAAAACCAATCGGCCAGGAAGCGATCATTAAATATACAGTAATTAATAAAAGACTAGCCACTCGCCAATAGATAATAAACAATTTTTGTAATGATTCGATTTTTGCAAATAAAGACCAAATTAACAAAATTGCCGGAATAATCACCGTAAATAGGACGGCTAAACGATAATCTATCCAAACGAGAGGACGAAACCAAAGTTGATTCATAAACTATTCAGACATAATTACACTGTCAATATTTTACTGTCTTCGGACGCAGGAGCCAAAATCGGCCACAGCTTGACCAACAAACAAAAAAACGAGGGGCGATCCCTTTATAGCTGAGATCGCCCTAAAGCTAGGATTCTACTGTGAGGAGAGAAAAAACCGCTGCCTGACTGCATTAATCTTCATAAATGCGACACTCGGCGGCATCGGGATTAGAATCACAATAATTTTCGAAGTAGGTTTTTTGGGGGTGGTCCTGACGTTGGTGAGCGGCTTCTGCTTGTAATTCTTCCACCGCATCCCAAGCGGCGGCGCATTCGCCAGAGGTGGCACCTTCCGTACTACAGACGGTTCTGGCGTTTTCTAGCTCTTCTTGAATTTTATCTTGGATATTGCTCATGATTCCTCTGGAATTGATCTATTGACACTCTAACAATTATACAGTCACCTTCTCAAGCCACAGGATCGGTTATCCCACTCGATCGCCTTTCCTGTGCTATGAAGCCGATCCTAGCGCAATTTTTGGGGAATTTAACATCAAGATTTCCTGACCGGGCCAATTTTTAGCCTACATTCCGCACTGGAGAAATGCCAGAGGGATTTCTCCCCGGCATAGACAGCGAGCAGAACCATATATCGACTTATTTAGGCCGTCTTACACCAAATCCGTTTTTAATAGTGTGATTAACTGCCAAGTTATCGAAAAAATCGGGTCTAAAACCTCGCCTTAAGGCGAAAAGTTTTTGGAGCGGGGCATAAATCCCCTTTGCCTCTTGCATGAGTGCCTCTCCTGATATGTAGCCTATACTCAACGGATTTAGTATTACCATGGGCCCCATGTGCGACAATATACCGAGTTTGCCCTTGGCTAAAACCATTAATTGATGACCTTGCCCATACAAGTTTTACCCCAAGACGTAATCGATTTAATTGCCGCAGGAGAGGTAATCGACTCTTTAGGCGCTGTGGTGCGAGAATTAGTCGAAAATGCCATTGATGCTGGGGCAGATAGGATTAACATCGATATATCTCCCCAAAACTGGCGAATACAAGTATCGGATAACGGCAGGGGAATGTCTAGAGAAGATTTGCAACTGTGTAGCTATGCCCACAGTACCAGCAAAATCCGCCAACGCGACGATCTTTGGCAGATTACCAGTCTCGGATTCCGTGGTGAAGCTTTGCACAGTATCGCACAGGTGGCGCATCTGCGGGTTGCCAGTCGCCATGACGATGATTTAGGTTGTTATTGTCTTTACAATCACCAAGGCGAGCCGGGTAATTTAGAAACGATTCCTATAGCTATCGGTACTATCGTCACGGTAGAGAATCTCTTTGGTAACTTTCCCGTCCGTCGTCAAGCTTTACCGTCAATTAACAAACAATTAAAGGATATACAGACTTTAATTCATAATTTTGCTCTCTGTCATCCCCAAATTACTTGGCAGGTTTTTCAAGATCATCAAGATTGGTTACGCATTAGTCCGGGTAAGGATGCCAGTCAAATATTACCCCAATTAGTTAAATCTCTGCATTTGAACGATTTAGCATCGCTAAAACTTGACTTAACGACTCCTGACGCAGAATCTGCTCAAATTGAATTAGTCATTGGTTTGCCCGATCGCATTTCTCGCCATCAACCAGATTGGGTTAGAATTGCTGTTAATGGGCGAATGGTGCGCTCATCGGAGTTAGAACAGGCAATATTTGAAGCTTTCGCTCGCACAGTCCCTAAAGATCGCTATCCCGTTTGTTTTCTCCATCTACATCTTAACCCTCGTTCGATCGATTGGAATCGTCACCCAGCCAAAGCGGAAATATACCTGCATAACCTCATTTTTTGGCAAGAACAGATAATTTCAGCCATAGATAAGGCGTTAGGACTAAATCCCGAACATATACCCGAAAAAGCGCAAAATCAGCGCGTCAGTCAAATTCTCAAGGCTGCCGAAGAAAAAAGCACCTATACAATAGGGGAGAAATACCCGAAAAATCGGCTGGAATTAAAGGCAGTAGCCCAAATTCACCAAACTTACATAGTTGCCGAACATCCTCACGGATTATGGTTAGTCGAACAACATATTGCCCATGAGCGGGTTTTGTACGAACGTTTAGAGGATAACTGGGAAATCGTGCCGTTAGATACTCCGATCATCTTAAATCAGTTAACTACTCGACAAATCGAACAATTACAACGTTTAGGATTAGAAATTGCTAGTTTTGGCGATCGCTCTTGGGCAATTCGTAGTATTCCTGTTCTACTCAAAGAACGCGAGGATCGGGCTGATGCTTTACTAGAATTAAGTTTAGGGGGGGATTTACAAACCGCTCAGGTTGCTACCGCTTGCCGGAGTGCTATCCGCAACGGTACAGCTTTAAGTTTAAAAGAAATGCAGAATTTACTCGATGATTGGCAAAATACCCGTAATCCCCGCACCTGTCCCCACGGAAGACCGATTTACTTATCCTTAGAAGAAACTTCGCTCGCTCGCTTCTTCCGTCGTCATTGGGTTATCGGCAAAAGTCACGGCATTTAATCAGTTATCAGGAGATAGGAGTCTCCGAGTCGGGAGTCGGGAGATAGGGAGATAGGGTGATAGGGATTTAGGGGTTTAGGGAAATTTCAGCCAAATGCTCCACTTCCCCAGTTCCCCAGTTCCCCAGTTCCCCACTTCCCCATCTCTCAATTGGCCGATATTGCTAGGGAAAAACGGAAAGTGCTGCCTTTACCTAATTCACTTTTCACCTCGATTTGACTTTGGTGTAATTCCACTAAACGACGGGTAATCGCTAAACCAATACCACTACCCCCAGAATAACGGGAACGAGAACGATCGGCCCGCCAAAAGCGCTCGAAAATAAAGGGTAAATCCTCTGCTGCGATGCCAATTCCTGTATCGATAACGGCAATTTGTAGGCGATTTTTGTCCCTTGTCACTTGCAGGGTAATTGCACCATTATCGGTGTAACGAATGGCATTACCGAGCAGATTAACTAAGATTTGTTCGAGGCGATCGGGATCGGCCATGACAGATGGTAAATTGGGGGGACAATCTAACTGTAAAGTCGGTCCATCTTCTAATAATTGATCGGCAAATTTTTCGATGAGAGAATTTAACAAAGGCAATAAATTAACAGGTTGCAGTTTAATCGAGAGATAACCAGATTCCGCTCGCGATAGCTCCTGTAGATCGTGGGTTAAACGTTCTAACCTGCGGGTTTCTTTCACTAATTTCTGATAAAGTTCTGGATTAGGTTCGATCGCACCATCGGCTAATTCTTCTAAATATCCCCGTACCACAGTTAAAGGGGTGCGTAATTCGTGGGTAAGATCACCGATTAATTCCTGGCGCCGTTTTTCCACATCGGCTAAACTAATCGCCATCTGATTAAAACTGATGGCTAATTGATTTAATTCTGGGATTTCGCTTTCTGGAACTCGCGCCGATAAATCCCCTTCAGCAAAATTTTTAGTGATTTGTTTCATTTGTTTTACCGGTTTCATAATGCGTTGAGAAACCAAAAAACTCAGATAACCAGCCGTACTTCCTCCCGCAATGAATGACCAAATGGCACTACTATCCCAAGCTGTCTCAAAACCCCTAACCAAGAAAGTTCTCGCTGATCGCACGGTAAAAAATCCCTGCCTTTCTAACTGTTCCAAACGCAAAACAAACATTCGCGGAGAAGATAATTTAGCAATGATAATAAAGCTACTCAATCCCACCACCATAACGAGGAGATGGGATAAAAATAATCTGGTTCCTAAGCTTAATTTTGGTGGCTGCATATTTGTTTAAAAACTCTATTTGTTGTCAATATTATTGAGAGATTGCTGCATAAATCTAAAAACCTTGTTGGATAATATTTTTTGGTATTTTTGAAATCAAAAAGTGCCAGCCATTGGATTGTTCGGTGGGAAAATTTAGGGACTTTTTCCCTGAAAATTAGGTAATTGACCACCTAAAAATGGGGAAAACCCTACACCCTACACCCCACACCCTACCCCTAGGAAAAACTTTTTGCCGCAAACCCTATTGACAGGGTTTCTCATAAATATGAAGTATAACAGGATTTGGCATCGACCACCGACTCCAAAAAACAAAAACTTTGTACCTCACCATTAAGATAACGGCCCTAGATTCGGCTACAGCATCATAAAGAACTCTATCGGGTTCTTCTTGTTGAAGAATCTCTCGTCAAGCTATGCTGTGAGGGGAGAGTAGGTCAAAACCTAACTTTTTGCCGCTCTATGCTATCGTATCAAGATGCGCTACTCTGTTAGGAGATGATTTTGCTTGAGTCATCTGCTCAAAGTAGCGTCTGTTTTTTAACCCTTACCCTTAAAAGAGAATCTTTTCTGTATGCTAGAGGCTAATAATCAGGGAGAGAATCAAATATTTCTCTATGAAGTTGTTTTTTCCGGTTCTTCTGGCTCTTTGCCTCAACGCTTCTCCCGGACAGTCCTGCGAGTACCTAAAAGCCGCATGAGTCAAGAAACACAGCGCCTCCTGCGCCAAGGGGCTAAGATTCTCAGTATAAGGCCTCTTGACCCAGAAACTGCCCCGATTAAGCCTAGTTTACCACCTCAACCTTGGTGGATAGAGATCACCACCACTCAGCCGAAATGTCTCTATTATTTCGGTCCTTTTGAGAGTTTTTCTGAAGCTTTATCCCATCAATCCGGTTATATCGAAGACCTCCAATCGGAATCTGCCCTGGGAATTAACAGCGAAATTAAACAATGTCAGCCAGAGGTTTTAACTCAAGAATATTTTTAATGTATGGTATCTAATTATACAGATTTTTAGGAATAGTTAGCTTCCTCTTGTTTTCGTTTAATCATGCCTTCACCTTCACAGAATTTACAGGGGACGGATTCATTCTCTGTCTCTAGATAGATTCTTCCTTTGCCCTGGCAGTGGGGACAGATAACTTTTTCTTCCCACCAATAATTCTCTAAAAAAGCCTCATCGGTAATATAGGTAAAATCTTCAAACATTGGCTTGTCCTCTTATCGTTGAGATAGCTTAATCTGGATTCATCTTTCAACCTGAGAAATTGAAAATCACTTTTACCCCCATCGTAAAAAAGATCGGGTTCATTCTTCTTGAAACTTAAATTACTTCATATTTATTTATGTTTATTAATATATGATGAGTGTTCACTATCAATCGGGTGTATCTCATATTTGTGAATTTCTCTCACTTATGGTGATCAGCAGAAGTTATACTAAGCTAAAACGCACTTAAACCACCTAAAATAGAAATAGTAATTTTAGAAAAATCCTACTTATGCCAGCCAAAGATTTCCTAGACTTAGAAGAAAAGAAAACCTTACAAAAAGCTCTTAA
>NZ_JADBTF010000098.1:0-2513 GCF_020246295.1 Microcystis sp. M090S1
TAAATCTTTATCTGGCAAGAGATTTAATTGATTAGTTCGCTCTGGATCGAAAACAGTTGACAAAAATCGCAGCAACACCTGTCTCTATAAGGGTTTCATTCCTTATAACCCCGTCCATTGCATAAGACAAACCGAAGAACCCTAATATAATAGGACAAAAAGTAGATAGTCCCAATTCCTAAAACTCCCATAGTTCCCCCAGTTCAAAAAATTAGGAGGCTTGAGAAAAATGCCGATTGGTGTGGCTGAATTTGTCGAAAACCAGGAAAATCGCTGTCCTGTGGTATTACTACTAGATACCTCTGGTTCAATGTCAGGGGAACCGATTAAGGCTCTCAATGATGGTATCAAAACCTTTCAGCAGGATGTGATGCGGGATACCCAAGCGACGTTGAGTGTAGAAACTGCCATTGTTACCTTTGGTAATGGAGGGGTTAAAACCGTGCAAGATTTTGTCGGGATTGACCAATTTACGCCACCTACTTTAACCGCAGGAGACTTAACTCCGATGGGAAAAGCGATTGAATTGGCCTTAGATTTAGTCGAAGATCGTAAAGCGATTTATAAAAATTATGGTATCCAATACTATCGTCCTTGGATATTTTTAATTACTGATGGTGCGCCTACGGATCAATGGAATCTGGCGGCGCAACGGGTAAAACAAGCCGAAGCAGAAAATCGGGTTTTATTTTTTTCTGTAGGTGTTCAGGGGGCCGATATGGAGACGCTCAAACAGATTTCTAATAATCCCCCCGTGTTACTCAATGGCTTAGATTTTCGGGATTTATTTCAGTGGTTAAGTAACTCAATGAAACGAGTTTCTGGTGGTAAAATTGGAGCGGCGATCACTTTACCACCAGTGAATTGGGGACAAATTACCACCTAGAGGACAGTTAATTATGTGGAGAACATTATGTCAGTCGGTGGTCGGTAGTTTTCACGTCCAAACGGGATTACCCTGTCAAGATTATGGCGATTATAAGGTATTGGGTCAGGATGTTTTGATTGGAGCCGTGGCCGATGGGGCCGGTAGTGCCAAACGTTCGGATTTGGGTGCGAAAATAACAGTTAAAGCAGCGCTGCAATTTTTAGAGGAAAATCTCAAAAAAACAGCATTAGCTGCCACTGAAACTGAAGCGGAATTAAAGGAAATATTCCGGCGACTGTTGGCTTATGTTCAGCAAATTCTCCAAGAAGAAGCCGAAAAAGAACAGTTAGACATTAATGATCTGGCGACAACTTTACTGGTTGTTTTGGTTACTTCAAAACGGTTAGCGGCGATGCAGATAGGAGACGGTTTTATTGTGTTCAAACCTGTGGGAGGAAATTATCAGTTATTGTTTCAGCCTGACAAGGGAGAATACATCAATGAAACCACTTTTGTTACTTCTAGTAATGCTTTGGAGGATATGCAAATAAAAGTTTTAACTGAGCCAGTTGCGTTTATTTGTGTGGCGACGGATGGAGTGGAAAAGGTATCTATCAATTATAAAAATTGGCAGCCTTTTCCGCCTTTTTTTCAGCCATTAGAGGAATATTTACAACAGACAGAAACGCCATTGCAGGAAGATCTCAAAGAATTTTTAGAGCGGGAGGATTTAAATAAGTTAACAACCGATGATAAAACCTTACTCCTAGCTTTTTGTTTAAGAAACTGAGGGGTTTAAGAAACCGGGTTTGTTTGACAAACCCAGTTTCTGGATCATAGCGTTCCCAGGTAAAACAATCGTGAGCAAAAAATCTATCAAAAGCGACTTGAAGAGAATTGATGCGATGACGGATGAGAATATCGATTATTCTGATATTCCGCCGTTAGGTGATGAATTCTTTACCCAAGAAACAGTATCTTTTTCGCCATCAAAGCAGCAATTAACCATCCAACTAGATCAAGATATATTAGAATGGTTAAAAGCCCAAGGAAAAGGATATGAGACACAAATTAACTACATCTTGCGGGAAGTGATGGAACAGCAGCAGCAGTAAAAAACAACGAACCTGATTTGATTAAAAGGTTTGTTGTTGCGCTTCAGCGCTCAACTCTGGCGAAAATTGGGCTAAAGTGAATTCGAGTAATCTGTATAAAACGGAGGTCGTCTATGGCAGATTTAATCGTCCGCAACATCGATGAAGCCATCGTCAAAGCTCTCAAAAAGCGAGCCAGCCAACACGGGATCAGTGCCGAAGCCGAACACCGCCAAATCTTAGAAAAAGCCTTGCTGCAACCGCAACGAAAATACTTGGCAGAGGTGCTACGCCAGATTCCCAACGTTGGCAACGATTCAGACTTCGATCGCGTTCAAGATGACACAGCCAAACCAGTATTTGATTGATACTAAGTAGGTAGGCGTTAAAAATTATCAGACACCCCCGTTATCAAGGGTAGGGTTGATTCATGAATCAACCCTACCTTATCAAGGGGGGATCAAGGGGGGATTAAAGGCAAAATCCATTTTTAATTTAATTATAACCAGCTACTTAATATTATTAGTAAGTGAGCAAGATGCTCACACTTA
>NZ_JADBTF010000099.1:0-4162 GCF_020246295.1 Microcystis sp. M090S1
CCTAAGCCGAGTTTTCAAGGTGCTGCGCCGTCCACTTGGTTTTCGAGACTGGCCTTTTAATTCTAACGTAAAGCCAACCTAGAACGGCGGGGTTTCAGACCCAAAATTTCCGATGAGAATTAAAAAACAACAGATAGCGGCCGAAGCTTCCTGCAAAAACCGACATTGGCGAGTTAATACTATTTTTCAACAAATGGGCATCGCCTATCGATGACCTAAATGCTCAACCAAACGCTTCTTTTCTCCCCAAGGACACCCTTACCATACCCCTAATTCCCTCCCCGATAGTTAAGCTAAACGGCGCTTAACCTGCATGATCCAACAGCTATAACCCTTTTGGAGTCTATATCGGTGATCCGAAGTAAAAGCCGTTTAGCTTATCTATGAGCTACATTGACCGGAATCAATTTTCTGCAACTTTCGACATCGCCATTATCGGGGGAGGATTTAGTGGTTCCCTCGTGACGGCGAACCTGTTACGCGACACGGGGACTCCATTATCGATCGCCCTGATCGAGCGCCGAAAACCCCTCGGTACGGGGATCGCCTACGGAACGCGAGACAGCGGCCACCTGCTCAATATTCCTGCGGGCAAAATGAGCGCCTTCGAGGACGATCCCGAACATTTCCTCCACTGGTTAGCGGATAACGGCTATCGATCGATCGATCCGGCCAGCTTCGTACCGCGTCTAGTGTACGGCAAATACATCCGCTCGATCCTAGAAGAAGCGCGGGACAACGCCATTGCCGATCACCGTCTGGAAACATTTACCGATGCGGCGATCGATCTGGCACTCGACGGGGAAAAGGCGACGATTACCCTCAAAGGAGGCAAGAAAATCAGCGCCGCTAAAGTAGTTCTGGCGCTGGGCAATTTTCCCGCAACGGTTCCCCAACCCCTTGCGTCTCTCAATTCCCTCTATCTCCGTGACGCTTGGGAGACGGAGGCACTCGCCGAGCTAAAACCCGACGGGACGATCCTGATCGTCGGTACGGGGTTAACGATGGTGGATATGGTGGTTTCCCTGGCACAAAGGGGATTCACGGGCAAAATCCACGCAGTTTCCCGTCATGGCCTGATCCCTCGATCGCACCGACCCACCGATCCCTATCCCCCGTTCCTCACCCTCGAAACCGCGCCCCAGACCACCCGGGGACTCCTACGGCAGATTCGCGCGGAGGTAAAAACCGCAGAGAGTCAAGGTCACGACTGGCGGGCCGTTTTAAACGCCTTACGTCCGATATCTCAAGGTCTATGGCATTGTCTGCCGATAGCGGAACGCGCCAGATTTCTACGCCACCTGAAAGCCTATTGGGAGGTTCTTCGCCATCGCGTCGCCGATGAGATCGCCGGTATCCTCGACGAGGCCGTAGAATCGGGACAATTAACCTATCATGGGGGAAGAATTGAAACTGCTGAGGTTAAAAACGGGTGTGTAGAGGTTACTATCCGTCAACGGGGAACGGGAAACCTGTTAAATCTAACGATCGAGCGAATTATTAACTGTACCGGCGCGGGTAACGATTACCGGACGATCACCGATCCCCTCGTCGTTCAACTTCGCCAACGGGGGTTAATCCGTCCCCATCCCCTAGGTTGTGGCATCGAAACCGCGGACAACGGGGCGATTCTCCGGCCAGACGGTACGGCATCGGACACGCTGTACAGCTTGGGAAATCCCCGCAAAGGCGATCTCTGGGAAACCACCGCCATTCCCGAACTGCGTTTACAGGCGGCCGAACTGGCCCGGGATTTGTTGCGATCGCTGAAAGAGAGAATTTCTCTCCCCGCGGCCTACTCGATCGCATTCGGGCCGGCAGCGCCGATTTTCCGCCAGCTTTTCGATAGGGAATCGAGTACCTACACCTATCTGATCGCTGATTCGGGTACGGGGGAGGCGATTTTAATTGATCCGGTCCTCGAACAGGTTGATCGCGATCGGCAGATTCTTTGGCAGTTGGGGTTAACTCTAGGCTACACGATGGAAACCCATGTCCACGCCGACCATATCACCGGAGCGCACCGCTTACGGGAGTTAACCAACTGTTCGATCCTCGTTCCCGAAAACGCCGAAGTGAGCGATATCGATGGTTATGTACGCGATGGCGATATCTGGATCGTGGCAGGTCAGCAGCTAAAAGCGATCGCCACTCCAGGCCACACCGATAGTCATATAGCCTATCTCATCGATGAAAAACGCCTATTAACGGGGGATGCACTCTTAATTCGCGGTTGCGGTCGTACCGATTTTCAGAAGGGTTCGCCGGAAGTCCTATACAAGACGGTGACGGAGAAGTTGTTCACTCTCCCCGACGATACGCTAGTTTACCCCTGTCACGATTATCTGGGAAGAACGGTCTCCTCGATCGGTGAGGAAAAGCGCTGGAATCCCCGTTTCGCTGGCCGCAATCGCGAGGATTTTGTGGAGTTGATGAATAATCTCAATCTACCCTATCCCAAGAAGATGACCGCAGCCTTAAGTGCCAACGCACGGGGTGGTAAGGTGGTTTTCGTCATGGATTATCAGATTTAGTGAATATTTTATTTTAAAAATTTTTCTTTTTAGGTTTAGGAGGCCGTTCTATACTTTTAGGGGAGGGAGGTGATTGAGGCGGTTTTTGCAATAATTTAATAAGAGTTTGAATAATTTCATCTACGACTTCATCTCTCAAAGTCCCGCATTTTCTTCTAAATAATTCTCTATCAAGTGTAGATATGCAGTCCGGTCTAACATAAGAAGCTTTGTATTCATCATCTAGATGTCCTTCTTTAAAATCCCTCCGCTTAATTTCGATCATCCCCGATCTTTTATTAGAATTGCTAGTTATGTAAGCGCAGATAAACCCTTTTCCCGCTAAGGCAGAAGCGAGGATTAGAACAGGCCTTTCTTTCTCTTCTTCTGGATTATCCTGATAGGGAAAGGGAGCATATACTACATCTCCTTTTTTATAAAAAATGGACACTTGATTCAATTTTGAACATACTCCTCTTTTGTATTTTCCTCTTTCAAAAAAGTAAAATTACTGTGATTAGCGATCACTTCCAGAATCTCTTGATCTTCGGACTCCGACTCTTCAACCACAAAATCAATTAGTCTGTCAATAAATCCAGCCGCATTGCGAATCCGAACTCTAAAAGAGTTTTTGGAATCAGTCGGCGTACTGAAATCTATATTCTTTTTACGAGACTGATCGATTATATCGCTCATTATTACTTGAATATCTTGAAGAGTTTCAATATCAAAAAAATCAATGTAATCTTCTAGCTTGTCACCAAACGTTTCTAATTTTTCTGAAAAAACTTTTAAAAAATCTTCTTCTAGATAAAATAAATCTCTTTCAGAATAACTGCAATATTTTGCGATGATTATTTTTAAAGAATTCCAATTGCTATCGAGAATACGAAAATCTCGATATAAATTTTCAGCTTTTTCTCTTAAAAAAGCGATGGTTTTGAGGTCGATATATGTAGTGTCTTGTGAATTTAGTTCAACAAAATTTTTAATTGCAAAAATAGCATGATCTATTGCATTATAGACTTGATGCCATGATCTTTCTTCAAAAAGAATTGTAATGTTGCCAGCTATGTCTTTAATTTCTTTGTTTATTTTGTCATTGGTTTTTGCAGATTGCCAAGAAATAGATTCAAAAAAAACTTTGCTTTCGTATAAATTTTCAACAATTTTTGTCAAACATTCATCAACCTTCCTAAAAAAACTTTGATCGCAATCTTTGACAATGACGATTTTATAGCAGTTTTCATCAGAATGAGGCATGGGCAAGGGGATTAAACCCTTTGTTGGCAAAACTTGTCGATACCTCAGTAACTTGAAAATCTCTATATTTTTTAACCAAAAAAGCTCCATTAATTCTTTTTTTAAATAATTATCAGAAGAAAAAGAATCGGAAATTTTTTTAGAGTTATCTTTATTAATCGGAGTACGTTTGGTGATTTTCCGATCAGTTAAGTGATTCTCTTTGCAAGCCATAGGAGCTTATCCACTAACAGTACGATGTGATGTATTGACATCCTCACCGCCGTAAACGGACGGTGATTCCCAAACCTCACGATTTGGGTTTCTGCTTCTTTCCCGAAGGATTTTTCGCACCTGCCTTAACAGATTTACTCTGTTCTGGTCTTATGGTCGCTCTACAGACTGAC